>JBGQLF010000305.1:0-9078 GCA_041499985.1 Gemmataceae bacterium | reverse complement strand
TGTCCTCCAACTCACACTGGGCCTGGTTGTTGGAGCGGGAGGACAGCCCCTGGTACCCGAGCCTGCGCCTGTTCCGCCAACAGGAATTGGGCAACTGGGAAGAAGTGTTTGCCCGGATCGCGGCCGCGCTGAGGCAGCGGCTGGCCTAGGGCCGGCAGAGAGGAGAGGCAGACAATGATGCTGACGGTAGCGCAAGCGTTGGCCCAGGCGGTGCAGCAGCATCAAGCGGGCCAGTTGCAGCAGGCGGAGCAGCTCTATCGGGCCATCCTCCAGGTGGAGCCCCAGCAAGTCGATGCCTTGCATCTGCTCGGCTTACTCGCTCATCAAGTGGGCCAGCACGAGTTTGCCAGCGTCTACATCGGTCAGGCCGTACGCTTGCGGCCGGACTTTGCCGCGGCGCATAACCATCTTGGGGCTGTCCTCCGGGAACAAGGAAAGCTCGCGGAAGCGGTGGCCAGCTATCAACAGGCGCTGCGCCACAAGCCGGACTATGCCGAGGCGCATAACAACCTGGGAGTTGCTCTCTACGAACAAGAGCAGTTCGCGGAGGCGCAGGCCAGCTTCCAACAGGCCCTGCGTCTGAGGCCCGACGATGTACAGGCGCACTACAACCTGGGCAATGTCCTCCCCAAGCAGGGGAGGCTCCCGGAAGCAGTGACAAGCTATGAGCAGGCGCTGCGCCACCAACCCGACCATGCCGCGGCGCACAACAACCTGGGCAATGTCCTCCAGGAACAAGGGAAACTCGAGGAGGCGCGGGCCAGCTTGCAGCAGGCGCTGCGCCTTCAACCCGACTGTGCCGAGACACAGCTTAGCCTGGGTAATGTTCTGCAAGGGCAGGGGCAGCTGACGGAGGCGCAGGCTTGCTTACAACAGGCCCTGCGCTTGAGGCCGGACTATGTTGAAGCCTACATCAACCTGGGCAATGTCCTCCAGGAGCAAGGGCAGCTCGCGGTAGCGCAGGCCTGCTATGAGCAGGCCCTGCGCCACCAGCCCGGCTCGGTCGAGGCGCACGTGAATCGGGCGCTGGCCTGGCTCCAGGCGGGCGATTTCCAACAAGGCTGGCCGGAATATGAATGGCGCTGGCAGGCAAAGGAGATGTTTTCGCTCCGCTTCCCGCAGCCGCGGTGGGACGGCTCGCCTCTGCACGGCCAAACGATCCTGTTGGTTGCCGAGCAAGGCTTGGGGGACACGCTGCAATTCATTCGCTATGCCCCCTTGGTGCAAGAACGCGGCGGCTGTGTGCTCCTCGCTTGCCAGCCCTCGGTGCTGCCCCTCGTCAGCCGCTGCCCAGGCATCGATCGGCTGCTGCCCCAGGGCAGTGCCTTGCCCTCCTTCGACGTCTGGGTCCCTCTCTTGAGCTTGCCGGGAATCCTGGGCACGTCGCTGGCGACAATCCCCGCGCCGATACCCTACCTCTTCCCCGATGCGGAGCGGATTGACGCTTGGCGTCAGGAACTGAGCCCTAGTAACGGGTTCAAAATCGGCATCGCCTGGGATGCAAATCCCCGGTTTCGCCGGCTCAACTATAAGCGGTGCATCCCTCTAGCGGAGTTTGCCCCGCTGGGCCGGCTGGAAGACGTGCGCCTGTTCAGCTTGCAAAAGGGGCCGGGGGCGGAGCAACTGCGTACGCTGGCGGGCCGATTCCCGGTCACCGATCTAGGCAGCCGGTTGGATGAAGGGTCCGGGGCCTTTCTGGATACCGCAGCCGTGATGCAGAGCCTGGACCTGGTGGTCACGGCGGACATCTCCATCGCCCATCTGGCGGGGGCCATGGGCCTGCCGGTGTGGGTGGCCCTGCCCCTTAACGCGCACTGGACCTGGCTACGGGAGCGGGAGGACAGTCCCTGGTACCCGAGCATGCGGTTGTTCCGCCAACAAGAGTGGGGTAACTGGGCCGAAGTGTTTGCCCGGCTCGCGGCCGCGCTACAGCAGCGGCTGGCCCAGGGCAGCGGAGCCTAACGGTGTTGGGAGGAGAGGCTGGGTCTGGGGGCGAGGAAAAACTGAGAAAGTTTGGAAATTGTAATTGACAGAAACGGGAAATTGGGCACAATCAGATAATTCACCTAAGGATTGGCAGTGAAGCGTTAGCTCCTGCCAAGATCTTGGCACAACGGAGCGTGCCAAGCCTGTTCCGTCCTCGGTATGGAACACTTTCTCGGTTTTGGACGGTTCTTCGGCTCAAGGAGAAGTTCGACCACTAGTTAGTTCCTCGACGGATTACCGACTCAGGCGCCCAACAACTCTCCCCCCTGCGCTTTGTTGTCTTCCCTGCCTGACCCGGGATCGAATGTTCGCGCTGGAGCCAGCAGCAGAAAGTTCGCTCGTGTGCGTCCGAGGGGATGTAGTGCCCAATGGGGATGTTTCCTGTGGTAAATACTCTCGGGGCACACAACCGTTAGGGCTGTACCGGGCGAGCCTTACCTCTTGACTTTCTGTTCTGGAAGACCGTGAAGTACCGCGTGCTCCGGTGCGCCGGCAGGCGAGAGAACAGCCAAACTTCGTGATGCAGGCAACTTGCCTGCTCGTGGTGTTGCAGCAGGCGCGCCAGCCTGCTGCCTGAGACTTATGGCACAAACTCTTATCCCCGGAAGAGCCAAGAACCCACCTAAGGGTAGGGCAGGCCAGATGGCCGGGTCCGGTTTCCGGGTAGACAGGAATGGTTGCTCCACCAATTGGAAGCCAGGCGAGGAGGAATTACCTCCAATGCCCCCCTGCACTGGGACTGATAGCAGTCCCAGCCCCAATGGGGTGTTCGTGGCGAGCCGGGAGCATGAGGCCCTGGAACGAAGCTGGTCCCGCGGGAGCGGGAAACAACCGGCCGGCCTGGACTGGGGGTTCATGCCCCTGGCTCGCGACGGGCGCCCCTGCGGGGCACGTATTCTATCTTCTTTTTTCAAATAGGACCAAATTACATCGCGAACAGGTGGGGCAGGCAGGCCCGTCTGCCCCGTATACAGGCCTCACGGACTGTCTGCCCCACCGCTCTAGGGATCGCTGCTCGCGTTCATCGGCCTGGAAACGGTTTCACCCAGCGGACGGGACCTCGAACATCGAGGTCCCGTCCGCTGGGTGAAACCGTTTTTCTGAGGCTCGATAAACAGACCTCTACTTCCCTCCGGCCGCTCCCTTTTCGCTCGCCGTCAGAGTGCGAACGCGGATGTCCCGCACGGCTCCGGTGGTGCGCCAGGTCGCGATACCGAACGGCTTGCACGGCTCGCACTCGATCCGCACGGAGATCTTCTTCCCCGCGGTTGCCAGCTCGACTACCTTTTCGTCGTCGATCCAGGCTTCGATCTGACTCCGGGTGACCCGGATGCGCATACGGTACCAGCGGTCGCGTTGAAACGTCTTCAGCGTGGTGGTCTCGTTCTCCGAGGCGTCCTGGAATTCGATGCTGGAAATGCCAACCACCGTGCCGCCCCAGCCGCCTATCACCAGCGAGCAATGGCTGTCCCCCACCGGGAACGTCGTGGTGCAGAAGAAGTCGTTGCCCTGGAGGCGCTTTCCCTCCAGGGTGACCTCGTAGTCCATCGTGGGAAAGTCGCCGCGGCTGTAGGTGATCCCCGTCATGTCGTTTCCCTGCTCCATCACGACCGCCCCCTTTTCGACGGCCACTTCCCCCTGGCCGCCGAAGTCCGTCGACTTCCAGCCGGCCAAGGATTTGCCGTCGAACAACGGCTTCCCGCGCGACGCGTCTTTGTCGGCTCCCGCGGGCTTCTGCGGAGCGCTCCCACCGGGCTGCTTGGCCAGTGACTCGAACACTTTCCGGTGCAACGCGAAACCCTTTGCATCCAGCTTCTTGTAGTAAACGGCTGAGTTGTGGGCCACGTCGGGCACGACCTCGTACTCATGTTCAATACTCAGGCGCTCTAGCAATTCATGCAGTTCCCGGTTCCTCGGCAGCAAGTTGTCATCGGCTCCAACACCGATGCGAATCTGCACCTGGTTCCGGATCTTGTCCACATTCTTGGCGACCAGCTGGTTCGGATGCTCGGCCAGGAAACGATCCTTGTCGTTCGCGAAAGCCTCCTTGAAAATCTCGGCCAAATTGGGGCCTTTCAAGGCGGGCTCGCCGATCAAGGCGCCGGCATCCACGACGACCGTGCCAAACAGCTCGGGATACTTGAACCCCAGGTGCGCCGCGCCGAAGCCGCCCATCGAGTAGCCTTGGATCACGCGGCCCGTGCGCTGAGCAACGGTGCGATAAGTTTGATCGATATGGGGGATCAGGTCCTTGATGATGACGCTTTCGATGGGCCGTTGGCCGTTGGCCCAATCGCAGTAGAAGCTAGTCACCATGCCATTGACGACCACCACGATGGCCGGCGGCAGCGCACTTTGACGGATGGCCCGGTCGACATGGGGGACGAACATCTGCGCGCCGCCCCGCTGGTTTCCGCCCAGTCCGTGCAGCCAATAGATCACTGGATAGCGTTGCGTCTGTTGTTCGTACTCCGGCGGCAGATAGACGAGGTAGCTGACCTCGCCTCCCAGGACTTTGCTGGAGAAGGTTCGGTACTTCGTACCGTTGGGTTCGTTGCGATTGGGATCGACCCACTCCGCCTTGGGGTAGGTCTTCTGAGCCGCTTGCATCAGGGACGCGTCGGCGAGTCCCGGAACCGTTGTGGCGATGGCTACCAGTGCGATCACGGCCGCGAACAGGAGGGTGGAGAACAGTCTTTGCATGGGGGTCTCCCGGATGCCGAAGCGGTAACGAGGGCGCCATGGACAAGTTGCTGTATGGTCCTCTGTCCGGGCAGACCGAGCAAGAGAAAACCGGGTGAAGATCGCGTTCGACGTAAGAAGAGGGGCTTGTATTGCGTGTCAAACGGGCAGTTGATGAACACAACCGTGGCGTACTCATTTCGAGCCATCGGACACCGACTCTTGCTTCCGGCGGCGGGCAGCGGCGACTTTCTTGATCGCCCTGGAGATCTCGGAACGTGGGATCGAGCTGGGTCGTTTCGGCACTTTCAGCATGTGTTTGCCCTTCGCCTTCTCGCCCATCGTTCCCTCCTGATCCTCGCAGGCGCGATTCTTGTTCCGACAGTGAAGACACGATTACCATCCTACCACAGCGGCTGGCAAAGGAGCAACCTTCGACTCAAGTTGACTTGCTGGTCGCCTCACTCCACGGCCAAAAACGGCTTCGACGATGGCTGCACTCCCTACCAGCCGCGCTGTTCGCGCAGCCAACGGATTTGGCCCGTATGATGCCGGCAATGCCACGCGTAGTAACACAGGGCTGCGCGGAGGCTGACGGTCTGACCCGTCTCGGGGTGGAGGAAGGACCGGGCAAAATCTCCCTCCGTCATCGAGCGCAACAGCTGGATCCAGCAAGCATGGAGACCCTCCATCAAGGCGAGAGGCGCTCGGACGTCGCCCGTGCGCGAGTCTGCCAGCGCGGCCCAACGACCCTCGTCATAGGCTTTGATCGTCGGGCGCTCCTCGGTCAGCGCCCACTTGAACCGGATGTAGCTATTCACATGGCTATCGGCCAGGTGGTGGACAATTTGCCGGATGGTCCAGTTTCGGTAGCGCGTGTCAAGCTGGTCATCAGACAGGCCAGCGACCGCGTCCCGCAAGGCGGTGGGGGCCGTCTCGATCACCGCGATGAACTCGTCACGCCGCTGCGGGCTGTAGTTCCCTTCGGACACCAAGGCGCCTGCCGGATTCTGGGGAGCTTCCATCAAGACCTCACGTTGCAAGGGATGCGTCGTCGAGAGCGGCCGCTACCGTGGCGGCCGCCGCGAAACCGACACGCCCGGCGGCCACAATGTTCGCGCGGGTGCAAAATCCGTGTGCGTGCTTCCGAAGCGGCTGTAGGATAGGATTCCGATCCTACAGCCGATCCACGCAGGTGCTACCTTGACCGAGATCACCCGCATCCTGACCGCCCTCACGCAGGGCGACCCGCACGCCGCCGAGCAGCTGTTGCCGCTGGTCTACGACGAGCTGCGCCGGTTGGCGGCGCAGAAGTTGGCCCGCGAGGCGCCCGGCCAGACGCTCCAGGCCACGGCGCTGGTGCATGAAGCCTATGTACGGCTCGTTGGAGCCGATGCGGACAAGCACTGGGACGGCCGCGGTCACTTCTTCGCCGCCGCGGCCGAGGCCATGCGCCGCATTCTCGTCGATGCGGCCCGCCGCAAGGGACGGCAGAAGCACGGCGGGGCCCGGCGCCGGGTGGAACTCCATGATCAACCGGCGTCGACACCCGACGAGAACCTCCTCACCCTGGACGAAGCCCTGACCCGGCTCGCGGCCGAAGATCCGGTGGCCGTCAAGGTAGTCGAATTGCGGCACTTCGCCGGGTTGGGGCACGAAGAGGTGGCCGAAGCCCTCGCCATCACGGTGTACCAGGCACGACAGAAATGGGCCTACGCCCGGGCTTGGCTCCGCACCGCCTTGCTGGGCGAATGAATTCTTCAGGATTTTTCGACAGGTGGCAGCACAAACGACGCATTGTAGGGTGAACGATCCTCGGAGGGCCATGCCATGCCGGTCGATGCCAAGCGGGTGCAGCGTGTGTTCCTGGCGGCGGTCGAAGCCGCGGACCGGGCCGCCATCCTGGAGCGCGAATGCGGCGCCGATGCCGAACTGCGCCATCGGGTGGAGGCGCTCCTGCAAGCCCACGACGAGCCAGGCAGCTTCCTGGAGAAGTCAGCTCTGGATCCGAGAGCCACCGTGGACTCGCGTCCAGGCCAGGTGGCTGAAGATGCGAGCGACTCCGGGAGACCGGAGGCGGAAGCCTTCGCCGCGCCGCATGCCGAAGGCCCCGGCAGTCGTATCGGCCCGTACAAGCTGCTCCAACAGATCGGCGAGGGCGGCATGGGCACCGTCTGGATGGCCGAGCAGCAGGAGCCGGTCCGCCGCCTGGTCGCCCTCAAGGTGATCAAAGCCGGCATGGATAGTGCCCAGGTGATCGCTCGCTTCGAGGCGGAGCGGCAGGCGCTGGCCCTGATGGACCACCAGCACATTGCCAAGGTCTTCGACGGCGGCACGACGGCGTCCGGCCGGCCCTTCTTCGTCATGGAACTGGTGAAGGGTACGCCGATCACCAAGTACTGCGACGAGCACCGGCTGACACCGCGCCAGCGGCTGGAACTGTTCGTGCCGGTCTGCCAGGCCCTGCAACATGCCCATCAGAAGGGGATCATCCACCGGGATATCAAGCCCTCCAATGTGCTCGTGGCTCCCTACGACGGCAAGCCGGTGGTCAAGGTGATCGATTTCGGCGTGGCCAAGGCCGCGGGGCAGCGGCTGACCGAGCGGACGCTATTCACCGCACTCGGAGCAGTGGTCGGCACTCTGGAGTACATGAGTCCGGAGCAGGCGGAGCTGAACAACCAGGACATCGACACCCGCAGCGACCTCTACAGCCTGGGCGTCTTGCTCTACGAACTGCTGACGGGAACCACCCCGCTGACCAAGCAACGCCTGAAGCAGGTAGCCTTTACGGAGATGCTGCGTCTGGTCCGGGAAGAAGAGCCACCCAAGCCGAGCACGCGACTGAGCGAGTCAAAGGATTCCTTGCCGTCGGTCTCGGCGCAGCGGCAGACCGAGCCGGCCAAGCTGACGAAGCTGGTGCGCGGCGAGCTGGACTGGATCGTGATGAAGGCGCTGGAGAAGGACCGCGGCCGGCGTTACGAGACGGCCAACGGGCTGGCGCGGGACCTCGAACGCTATCTGGCGGACGAGCCGGTGGAGGCCTGTCCGCCTTCGGCCGGCTACCGGCTGCGGAAGTACGCCCGCAAGCACCGGCGGCTGCTGGCGACGGCAATCATGTTCGCACTGCTGCTGGTGCTGGGGGCAGTGCTCAGCACATGGCAAGCGGTACGGGCGACGCGGGCCGAGGCCCTGGCCCTGGACAACGAGGCCACGGCACACGATGAGGAGCAAAAAGCGCGCGCTGCCGCCGCAGCCGAGGCCTTCCAGCGGCAGCGCGCCGAGGACAACGAGCGCCAGGCCAAGGCGTCGGAGGCGGAGGCGAAGGCGGTGCTGGCGTTCTTCCAGGACAAGGTGCTGGCGGCGGGGCGGCCGGAGGGACAGGAAGGCGGGCTGGGAACCTCTGTGACTTTGCGGCAAGCGGTCGATGCCGCGGCGCCGGAGATCGGCGCGGCGTTCCAGGACCAGCCGCTGGTGGAGGCGTCCATTCGCCATGTCCTGGGCATGACCTACGTCCACCTGGGCGAACGCGCCTTGGCGGTGCAGCACTTGGAGCGGGCGCGTGCCCTGCGGCAAGCCAGGCTGGGACTGGAACATCTGGACACCCTCACCAGCATGCACAACCTGGCGGAAGCGTATCTCGACGCTGTCATCAGCAATCGGGCGCTGGCCGTGCCCCTGTGCGAACAGACGCTCGCGCTGAGGACGGTCCTACTGGGACTGGAGCATCCTGACACGCTCGAAACCATGAACCTCCTCGCTGTGGCGTATTGGGGCCAGTGGGACCGGGCCCTGCCTCTGCATGAAAAGGCGCTCAAGCTGGCGAAGGCCAAACTGGGACCGGATCACCGCGTCACGCTCCTGATCATGAACGGTCTCGAGCAAGCATATAAGCGCGCCGGGAAGCTGGACCTGGCCCTGCCCCTGTGCGAAGAGATCGTCACGCGGCGGAAGGCCATACTGGGACCAGAGCATCCCGACACGCTGTCGGCCTTGAGCAACCTCGCTGGGTGGTATACAAGGGCCAACAAGCCAGACCTGGCCTTGCCTCTAAGGGAGCAAGCGTTCGAGGGGATGAAGGCCAAGCTCGGCTACGGCCACCTGGACACGCTCCAGGCCATGAAAAGCCTCGCTGGAGCGTATCGTCGTGTCAAGAAGCTGGGTCAGGTCGTGCCCCTGTTTGAAGAGACGCTCATGCAGATGAGGGCCAAGCTAGGACCGGTGCACCCCAATACGCTCGGCTGCATGGACGGACTCGCGAAGGCGTATGAGGAGGCCGGGAAACGAGACCTGGTCCTGCCCTTGTACGAAGAGACACTCCAATTGACGCGGGACAAGCTGGGACCCGATCACCTCGACACGCTGCTCGCAAAGACCCTGCTCGCCAATGCGTATTCCTCCGCCGGCCGC
>JBGQLF010000304.1:0-9095 GCA_041499985.1 Gemmataceae bacterium | reverse complement strand
GCTGCGGCGCGGGCCATCCAGCGGCCGCGCCGTGGGCGAGAAGGCCCGTCAGGTCGGCCGCGCCGGTCGCGGTGCGCGCTCATGCTTTTACGGTTATTAATCGTATCTGCATCCGTTTTGACCATGCCAAGATCGCGGAACGTGCAGTATCACTGGTGGTGGCGTGACCACGGTGCATTCCACATTGGAGAGCAGTGCGGAAGGTATGAACAATTTGTTCTTCGACTCCACCCTCCCAGGCGAACCTAGTCAACGTGGGAATGCCACGACGGTCTTCGAGAGCGACGGGAGCATCAGCGACGTTTTCGGGGTCGTACAACCGCAGGCTGGTGGTCCCTTCTTTGTCGGGTTCATTTCCGATACGGGTACGCCGTTGACCAGTTCTCCGGATCTTTACGCCCCGTTCGGAGGTACGAAAGGCTTAGCAGTGACCGAGACAGCCGCGAACGGAGGTGCCTTCGATGCGAGCTTCTACGTGTTGGCCGACCATGTGACGGGATTCTCGGCGACGTTCCAGAGCGACTTGGAAGGCGTCCCCGAACCCTCCACCTTCGCCCTCCTCTGTCTCGGTGGCCTGGGCCTAGCCGGCTATGCCTGGAGGCGGCGGAAGCAGGCAGTGTAAACGACTTTGACGAGAGCACCTCTTCAGTGTTGTGAGAAGCCCCCCGGTCGGCTCGTTGCTGCCGGGGGCATTTTGTTGTGCCGGGGGATTTTCGGTGGTGTCTGGTCAGAGCAAACAACTGCTCGTAGAAGAAGCAGAGAGGGATGGTATGCCAAGGTAAAGGCCAGGCAAGGAGTTGCTCTGGCGGGAGGGTAAATATTTGTCCAACCCGTTGGGAGTCGCCGTAACTCCAATAATTCCAACGCGCGGTGGCCGGCCATAACGGGTTGGACGAATATTTACGCGGGAGGATCCCGGATGCACCCCATGGACCACTTCGGCTGCCAGAATAGCGTTTGCCCCGACCACGGCCAGCGCGGCAAGGGCAACCTGTACATCCGCGGCTGGTCGGGCAAGGGCCAGCGCATCCGCATGGTCTACTGCCGCACCTGCAAGAAGTCCTTCTCGGAACGCACGGGCACGCCCCTGGCGGACTGCCGCCTCTCGCACGACAAGGCTGTCTCCATCCTGGAACACATCCGCGAGGGTTGCGGCACGCGCGCCACCAGCCGCCTGGTCCAAGTGGACAAGAACACCGTCACACGCTCTGTCGCCTTGGCCGGTCAGCACGCCCAGCAGCTCCACCAGGAGAAGGTGGCCTTTTCCCCCCAAGACCCGTTACCATTTCTGCCGGCCGATGCGAACGCTCGCTGTCAAAGATGAAGCAGGTCGGAAAAGGCAAAGGACGCCGGCCATGGCGGCAGGGTTGGCGGACCACGTTTGGACGTTACAGGAGTGGCTGACCTACCCTGCCAAACCTTGTTAGCCAACTTCCGACACCACCCAAACCTTCATCTCACCTGGTTTGCCCAACTCTCCGCCGGCCGAGCAGTCCGGTTTGTATCCCAAAGGGAAGAGCTCTTGGCATCTCTGGGTCATCTCCTTTCCCCCTGCAATACCCTCTCCGTCTCTTGTCGCAGGAGCTGTAACTCCAGCCGTTCGGTCCAGCTCAGGTCTTTTGCCGCCATCCGGTCGGCCGGGGAACGCCGGCCTCGAGAGTCGGTGCCGAGCGGCTTCTTCCTGAGTGCCTCCTCAATCCAGGGGATCGACTTCTCCAGCCATTGGCGTGCCTCCGCCGTCTGGCCCAGACGGTGATGGGCCATGGCCAGGAAAAGCCAGTCCAAGGGCATGCCCACCCCATCGTGAGCCGCCATGCCTTGCTGGAGTTTCGCGATCGCGTCCTGATACTGACCGTTACGGTACAGAGCGGCGCCGAGGGTGTTGAGGTAGCTCCACCGCGACGCCGCGCCAGCACCGGCGACGGCGATTTCACCCAGCTTGACCACCGGCTTGAAATCCACGACGGTATCCGGGGCGAGCACGCACATCCAGGCCGTGTCGTTGGCTGTACCGGAGTTCTGCGTACCGGCAACCTGTTCCAGCTCCTTGGTACACCAGCGGCGATATTCTGCTTGGTCGCCGCGCCACAGACACAGCAAGAACTGCCGGTAGCGGGTGCTCAAGTTATCCGAGAGCTGGTTGATCATCTTCGCATAGTCCGCTGCGGCACGTTCCCATTGCCCCAGCTCCGCGAAGGCATTGCCGCGCTGCTCGAGCAGCCGGGGTTGATCGGGCTCCAGTTCCAGAAGTCGATTCAGGTGCGCGATGGCCGTCTCATAAGCTCCCGCCGCCGCGCATGCTGCCGCTTCGTCGCCGTGCCAGGCCCAGCGCTGTTCCGGTGTGCTGGCGAACTCGGCGGCATACTTCGTCTGCACCGCCGTCCAGGCGTTGCGCAGGTCGTCGGTTCCGAGGAAAACGAGGTTATCCGTCGCGTTGATCCGGCGAGCCGCGAGGAACTGGGCCAGTGCCCGGAGATCACTGGCCGGCCGATCTTCCGACGACAGGTCCCAGATTTGTACGCGGGAACCTTGACTGGGGGAAGCTGTTTGTCGGGTCACGAGGTGGCGCCCATCGGGGCTGAAGAGAGCCAGGCTAACTCCGGAGGCGTGCTTGAGCGGCGGTGTTAAGGGCGTGCCCGTGGCTGCATCCCAGACGCGGACGGTACGCTCCAGACCACTGGCGGTCAGCACGCGCCGGCTGTCGGCGCTGAACGTGGCCAAGGAAACAGCTCTTTCATGTCGCAGGGGCGGGCTGACCGGCTCGCCCGTGGCCGCGTCCCAGACTTGAGCCACCGCCTCACCCGTGGCCGAGACAACGTAGCGGCCATCCGGGCTAAACGCCACCGCAAAGACCTGTCCCCCGAGTTGAATGTTGGCGAGCACTTTCCCCGTGGCCCATTCCCAGACCAGCGCCCGGCCGAAGCTCGCGACGAAGGCACGGGTACCATCCGGGCTGATCGCCGCGGCGTTAAAGAGACTCGTCGGCGAACGCGTCTTGCCGAGCAGCTCGCCCGTGATCGCGTTCCAGGTTCGGGCTTCGTTCTGGTCAAGCGTCAGCAGGCGCTGGCCGTCGGCCGTGAAGGCGGCGGTGATGGCCCAACCCACGTGTTTCAGAGCCGGCGTGCAAGGATGGCCCGTGGTCGCGTCCCACACCCGAATCTCGCCCGGCCGAGGGCCTAAGCCTCCTTCGGTGCCCAGAGTGACAAGCCGCTGGCCCTGGGGACTGTAGGCCACGAAGCTGAGCGGATACTGATGCTGGGGCGTGGCCATGGTCATCCGGCCTGTGCCCACTTCCCAAATCCGCAGTTTGCGATCGGTGCACGCCGTCGCCAGGAATCGACCATCCGGGCTGAAGGCCAGGTGCGCAACGCCGCCTACGTGATCGAGTTCCGGGGTGATCGGCTTGCCGGTGACCACGTCCCATACCCTGGCCGTCCGGGTGACCCGGCCTACGGCCAGATAGCGGCCATCCGGGCTGAAGGCAAGTGCGGACACCCCGAGCTGGTCCGAGATGGTTCCGCCGCGGGTAGGCGGGATGGTCGTGGCCAGGTCCCACACACGCACCGTGCCATCTCGGCTGGCAGTGGCGACCTGCCGGCCTGCCGGACTCACGTGTACGTCTAATACCCCGGCCCCATGACAGAGCGGCGGGGTGAGCGCCAGGCCTTTTTCGGCATCCCAGATCCGCACGATCCCGTCATTCCCCGCCGCGAGGACACGCCGGCCATCGGGCGTGAAGCGGACGGAGGCCATGTCGCTGCCGTGTGGTAAATAATCGGTCACAGGTTTGCCACTCTCCACCTCCCAGACCCGCAGTGCGTACCAACCACTGGTCACGATGCGGCGACCGTCCGGACTGAAAACAGCATCCTTCACGGTGATATTGGGGTGCTCCAGCTCGAAAGGAAGGGGTTCTCCAGTCTTGGCATTCCAAAGGTAGGCTTTTTGGTCCGTCAGCGCTACCCGGCTGCCATCGGGACTGAAACGGGCCGAGAAGAAATAGTCGCGTCGAAAAGGAGTGTCCACTCCCTGGGCTTTCAGAACGACCAGTGTCTGGCCCGTGGCGGCATCCACGATCTGGGGTTCCTCGGTGGGAAGGAGAACACGCTGGCCATCCGCGCTAAAAGCGGGTCTGGCGCGGATGCGCTGGTCGGGCCGCTTCCAGAGTTGCTTGCTGTTGGCCACATCAACTAGGACCAGGTCGCGCTGCCCGGCAAAAACAAGGGAAGCCATATCGGTGTCCTCGCCAGCACTGATGGCCAGGAGGCATCGGCTACAGTCTGGACTGGCAGCCGCCACGGAGAACACGTTGCTTTCCGTCAACTGGGCGGGCGTGTGCAGGAGTTTGCTTGTGGCGACGTCCCAGACCACCACCGCCGGCTTGGCAAAACGGGGCGGCCCCTCCGCGCCAGCCACCTTTGTCAGACTGACAGCCAGCACTCGCTGCGCATCGGAACTAAAGGTGGCATAGCCAATCAGGTCGCCATGTTCCAGCGGCGGCGTGAGCGGCTGGCCCGTCCGGGTGTCCCAGACCTGGACGGCCCGCGCCGTCGCCGGAATGGCTTCGCCGTAAGCCACGGATCGGATCCCCGCGGCGACGGTGAGCACGCGCCGGCCGTCGGCACTGAACTCGGCATGGCGAGCCCCGTTGTGGAACCAGAGAGCGACCGGGCGCGGACACTGCCACCAGGTCGAGGCGATCCGCAGCCGATGGGATTCTTCCCGGGCTGGGTCGCCCTGATCGAGGCTCAGGGCCTCCGTAAACCAAATCAGCGCCCCGGGAGCATCGCCGTCCTGGAGGAGCCGCGTACCCCTTTCGACGTGCAGCCGAACCAGGCGTTGCCGGCTGGTTTCCGCCTGATCCTCCGCTTGCTGGCGGGCCTGGTCGGCCTCGGACCGCAGGTGCTGCTGGCGCTGGGCGAGTCGGCCGAAGCGAACCGCCGCCAGGGTCGCGCCGACGGCGACCAGCGCCAGCAGCACCGCCACGGTCGCCACCAAGCTGGCCAGGGCCGGGTTCCGCCGGCACCAACGCCAGGTGCGCTCCACCCCCGTGATCCGGCGGGCCTGAATGGGCTCGTCGTCAAGGAACCGCTGTAGGTCGGCGGCCAATTCGCTCGCCGCCTGATAACGGTGACTGGGATCGCGGTCCATCGCCTTCTGGACGATCGTCACGAGGTCGCGGGGGATGGCTGGGTTCAGTTTCCTGAGCCGTGGTGGCTCTTCGCTCGTCACCTGCTTCATCAGCTTGTGCCGATCCTTTTCCTCGAAGGCGGGCCGGAGCGCCAGCAACTCGTACAGCGTCAGGCCCAGCGAATAGATGTCGCTGCGCGCGTCGGTCCGGCCCTCAAACGCTTCCGGCGGCATGTAGCGGATGGTGCCGAGGATATCGCCGGTGTGCGTCAGGTTCTGGTGGTCGTCGGTCTTGGCCAGTCCGAAGTCCGTGACCCAGATGGTGCCGCGCAGGTCTAGCAACAGGTTGGACGGCTTGATGTCCCGGTGCACGATGCCCTGCTTGTGCGCGTATTCGAGGGCATCGGCCACCTGCACGCCGATGGTCGCCACGCTCTGCCAGTACGATTGCCTCTTCGCCTTCTTCCGCGAAGCTTCGCTCTTTCCTGGCAAGACGATCGAAGAGGAGGAAAGCGAGAACGAGTCCGACAGACGGCCGGTCCGAGTCGGCTGCGCGGGAGGGCTCTCCGCCGGGAGGCTGTGCGGTGGATCGACGCTGGCAACCACCCCGGGCTGGCCGGCGGCGCCCGCGTCTGCGACCGGAATCGCAGGCTGGAATTCGCCGGTCAACAGGGAGCGGGCCACATCCGCCACGGGCACGTCTCTGCGGGAGACGGACCGCTCGTCGGCCGTGGGAGCACCCACAGGTATGCCCGCCCCGGCTTGCATCCGCTGGAGTTCCTGCAACACCTCGTCCAGGCCCAGGCCCTGGATAAACTGCATGGCGTAGTACGGCAGACCGTCGTGCTCGCCGACGCCGAAGACCGGCACGATGTTGGTGTGGTGCAGCTTGGCCGCCGCTTTCGCCTCCCGTTCGAAGCGGCGTTTATACTTGGGGTCGAGCAGCATCTTTTGCGGCAGGACTTTCAGGGCAACGTGCCGGCCCAAGGAGACTTGTTCGGCCTCGTAGACGATCCCCATGCCCCCGTGACCGATCTGGCAGATGATGCGGTAGTCGCCGAGTTGCCGCAGCGGCTCCGAAGGCGGAGGCCCGCCGCTGCGCAGGGCCTCGCCGGCCAGCGACTCGTCGGCCAAGGCAATATTCTCCATCATCGCCATGGCTGGGAACACTTCTCGAATCTCTGCGCCCAGGCTGGGATACTGGTCGGCATACTCCTTCAGTGACGGCCGTTCGCCCCGGCGGTAACGCTCGAGGAACTCCTCGGCCAGTTCCAGGACGAGCGCGGAGTTGGATTGCGACGCGGACATGAGGACCTCACCTTCCATCAACGAGGCTGGTTAGGATTAGGGGCGAGTCGGTCTCGTTCGGTTGCCGGAGGGCAGGCTAAAGTTCACGGAAGCCGGGAATCCGGGACAGGATTTCCCGCAGGCGCTTGAGGGCGCGCAGATAACGGCTGCCCGCGCCCGCCTTGGAGAGCCCCAGCACCGCGGCGATCTCGCTGGTGCTGAGCTGTTCAAAGTGCTTCAGGGCGAGCACTTCGCGGTCGATCGGGTCCATGCTGTTGAGGGCCTCCTGCACGTACAGGCGAGTCTCTGCCTTGATCGCCGCCTGCGACGGCGTGATCAGCTTGCCCAGAAGCTGCGCCGCCAAGGAGACGGAATCGGCCTGGGGGAGCCCACCCCGGTGTAACGTCACTTCGCGGTCAGCGTCGCGCAACTGCGTGCCGAGGTACCGGCGGTGGACTTCGGCCAACTTCAGTCCCGTCAGGTGCCGCAGCCAGAGGTAAAACGGCAGCCCCGGCTGCTGCACATACTCCGGAAGCCGTCTGGAGACGTCCAGATAGGCTTCCTGAAGCACGTCGGAGTCATCGACCCGGCCCTGGAGGCGGCGGCTGAGGCGCAGGTGCACCATGCGCTTGAGCCGGTCGCGGTAGCGGGCGAACAGCTCCTGGAACGCCTGTTCATCCCCGCGGGCCGCCCGCTGGAGCATGTCCGCGTCTTCGCTGGCATCGCCGCTCATGACAGAACTCATACCCTTATTAAGTGCAACGGCGGGCCGATCGTCTCTATCGAGCGGGCTATTTTTTTGGATTTTTCCTAGAAAGGGCCGCCGGCCTGTGGCCATTTCGTACAGGACCACGCCGAAGGAGAACAGGTCCATCCGGGCATCCAGTTCCTGGCCCAGCCCCTGCCGGTCCTGCGTGTGCTTTTCGGGCAGGAACTTCAAAGCCACAGGGCATCCGAGCCGGGTGTCGTGAGCCTTGTAGACTACGCCCATGTCGCCCCTCCCCAGCCGGTCCACAATGCGATAGTGGGAGATGGTTTGACCGATCTCGACCGGTCCCGGTTTGCGCGCGCTGGCGCACGGTCAATTAAAGAAGAGTCCTTGTGTCTGTTCTCGCTCTTGCTCCGGTAAGCTAGCCGAGCCTTTCGAGGCTCCACGCGTCGGATAAAGCCCATTACGTTTAACACCGCCACCCAAAAAGGCCTCGCCCGCTGCGGGTAGTGGCCTTTTTGCTTCGCGTCCGCCGCGAGCGGCCTGTGCGGAAGGAAAAGAAAAAGCCCACCGGAGGTCTCGTCGACGTCGCCCAGTCACCGACGCGGCCAGCGGCAGGCTCTAACAGCGTAGCAACGGCAAGCGGCCGGGCAAGGAAAAACCGATTTTTCGGGCTCGATAGATCGACAGGAAACCGTACCTGGATGGCTGACGGATTCCGGGGCCGCCTGCGGAAGCCGGACGGCGGCATGTCCCTTGGTTCAGTGAATGGTAACTGCGTTTAAATGAACGCCACCGAGCCGTCGGCCCGATAGTCAAAGCCGCGGTGCCAGGGCCGGGCCGGGTAGTTGCGGAAGGCCTCCTCGTTGAGCTCGATCCCAAACCCGGGTTTATCCGGAACGGGAAGGTAGCCATCCTTCACCAGGAGCGGCTCCTTCAGCAGGTCCTTCCGCGGCGACTCATCGTCGGGGTGGTATTCCAGGATGAAGAAGTTCGGCGTGGAGGCCGCAAAATGCACGTTCACCGTCGTGGCCACCGGGCCCATCGGGTTGTGTGGGGCGACCATGACGTAAGAAGCCTCCGCCATGGCGGCGATCTTCTTCAGCTCGAGAAGGCCGCCACAGAGGCAGATGTCCGGCTGGATAATGTCCAGGGCCTGCGCCGCCAGCAGGTTGCGAAACTCGTGCTTCGTATAATTGCACTCGCCGCTGGCCAAGGGGATGTTGACATGCGCCGCCAGCTTGGCCATCGCCTCGACGTTCTCCGGCCGGATCGGTTCCTCCAGCCACATCGGCTGGTACGGCTCTATCGCTCGGGCCAGGCGGATGGCCCGGGACACCTCGAAGAATTTCGCATGGACATCGACCCCAATGTCCACGTCGGGCCCCAGGGCCTCGCGCACCGCCGCCACGCGCTCGGCCGCCGCACGCGTCACCTGGTTGTACGGCCGGGCGTTGCCGCCGGGCGGGTGCGGCTGGATCTTCACCGCCGTGTAGCCGTACTTCTGGACGAGCGCCTTGGCCCGCTGGCCCACGGTCTTGGCGTCGTTGCCGCCCGCACTCTGGTAGACACGAACCTTGTCGCGGCACTTGCCCCCGAGCAACCGGTAGACCGGCAGTCCGGCGGCCTTGCCACTGATGTCCCAGAGGGCGTGCTCGATGCCGCTGATGGCCGCGTTGACGACCAGCCCGCCGGGAAAGCGCGTGAAGTTGTACATCATGGCCCAGAGGTGCTCGATATTGCGGGGATCCTGGCCCACGAGCCAGCGCTTGAAGTCCTGGATGGTTGCCACGGTCGCTTCATCCGGGCCACAGGAATAGGCTTCGCCGATGCCGTGGATGCCCTGGTCGGTCTCCACCTTGACAAAGAGCAAATTGCGGTTCCCGATCCCAACCAGGTAGGTCTTGATGTCGGTAATCTTGAGGTCGGACCGGCTGCCGCTGCCCCCCTGGGCCGCGGCCGGCGCCAG
>JBGQLF010000303.1:0-9098 GCA_041499985.1 Gemmataceae bacterium | reverse complement strand
GCTGCCGCGCTCCCGCGCGAACAGGCGGTCATCCACGAGCACGTTGCCCTCGACATGGCGGATGCCGGCCGCCGCCACCTGACGGGCCAGAGCCTTCAAACCAGCGAGCGGGTCGGTAGCGGTCAGTTCGGCGCGGGTCGTGCCGTTGCCCGCATAGGTGTGATCGTTGTTCTGGAAGGCGATCCGACCCTCGGCATCGGTCCGGCCGCCCAGTGTGAGATCGCCCTGGGCGACGAGGATCAGGTTACCTTCCAACCGGCCCTCGGCGAGCGTGCCCTGCCGATACACGGGCGTCTCGAAGCGGTGATTCGGGCCGAGATCCAGCAGCGCCGCTGCACACGAATAGAGCTTGGTGGTCGAGGCGGGGAGGAAGAGTTGGTCCGGGTTGTGGGCATAGACCGTCTGCCCGGTCTGGACATCGACAACCAGAATGCCCCAGCGAGCGTGACGGTAATCCGGACCGTGGATCACGGCTTCGATCTTGCCGGCCAGGTCGGTGTCGGCTCGCACTGGGGAGAAGGCGAGGAGGACAAGTGAGAGGACCAAGAGGCCTCGACGGAAGTGCAGCATGCTAGGCTCCTGAACACAGACGAATCACGGGGGCACCGAGGGTTCGGCAGCCCAACGATGTTGGCGAGCCGGTATTCTAATGGAAAGCGATCGGTGGGGTAAGCACGAAGAGGGGAGATTGAGTGCGCTGGGCTACGTGGCACGACGGTGATGAGGCCCTTGCTGAACCTCCCTTGGTCAAGCATCAAGGATTACCAGTTTCCATAGACCTGCCGCATCACCAAGGCCACGGCCTGTCGGTCCTGGGGCAGCAAGCTACCCAGCCGAGTTCGGACCAGAGCCTTTTCGAGAGTCGCCAATTTGTGCAAGCGTACTACCGAGGGAGCCCGCAGACCTGCCCCTTGCCAGTCGCTCAAGAGGACGTCGTGTGTAGTTTGATACAGTTGTGACGTGATACGAGCAACAAGAAGATCAGCATCGCCGGTATCGAGGAGGACCAAAGCCGGGCGGTCCTTGGTCTGAGCACCGCCTGTGTAGGGGAACGCGATCAACAGCAGATCACCCGGCTGATAACTGGTCATAGATGGCGTCCCCTTCGGCATATCCTTTCAAGAATTGCTCGGCTGTCAGGGCCGCCCAGTCTGCGTTTTCATCCCCTTCGGGAATGAGCAAGATCACGCGCACCGCTTGTTCCAGATGCATCTGCGCCGCAATCTCTGAAGGAACCCTCATCGTGCCGTCTGCCTGAAGGCACCCTCGAAACTCAAAGGCTTTCATGAATCGGTCACTCTTATCATCAACTAAAGATGCGTCCTTGGGCGCATCCTACGGCAGGATGAAAGGGTATGCAACGTCGAAAGCTCCGGGACAACCATCGGGGTCTCGATCGACTGAGCGGGAGATGGGTGCGCGTTCGCTAGGACGGTAATTGGAGAAATGACCCTGGACCTGGCCGCTCAGGGTGGCGAGAATGACGGCGAAGAGTAGATCGAGTTCGGATGACGCTGGCAACGATCGCGAGCAGCGGGAATTGAATCCAGACAGGGAGTAGGACATGCACCCCTTCCTCGAACACCAGCTGCTTCTTACCCGCCGTCATTTTTTCGGCCGCGCCAGTCTCGGCATCGGCATGGCTGCTCTGGCGTCGTTGCTGCATGGCGAGTCGGCCGTGGCGACGGAGGATCCCGAACGAGCCGGCGGGATCCCTGGGCTGCCTCATTTCGCGCCGAAGGCCAAGCGCGTGATCTACCTCTTCCAGTCCGGCGCGCCGTCGCAGATGGACCTCTTTGATTTCAAGCCAAAACTCCATGATCTGCGCGGTACCGAGCTACCGGCTTCCATCCGCATGGGCCAGCGCCTGACCGGGATGACGGCGACCCAGGCGAGCTTCCCCGTCGCGCCCTCGTGCTTTCCATTCGCGCAGCACGGCCGCTGCGGGGCGTGGATCAGCGAGCTATTGCCGCACACCGCCCGCGTCGTGGATGAGCTGTGCTTCATCAAGTCGATGTACACCGAGGCGATCAACCACGACCCGGCCATCACTTTCTTCCAGACGGGGGCCCAGCTGGCGGGCCGGCCAAGCATCGGCGCCTGGCTGGCGTATGGCCTGGGCAGCGAGAATCACGACCTGCCCGCTTTCGTCGTCATGATCTCGCAGGGCAGCGGCAGCCCGGCGGACCAACCCCTCTATGATCGCCTCTGGGGCAGTGGCTTTCTGCCGTCGAAATATCAAGGCGTCAAGTTTCGCTCCGTCGGCGACCCGGTCCTGTTTCTGTCCAATCCGCCGGGACTCGGCGACCAGACGCGCCGGCGCATGCTCGACGACCTGGCCCAGCTCAACCAGCTCAAGCTCGCGGAGTACGGCGATCCCGAAATTGCCACACGGATCGCCCAGTACGAGCTCGCCTATCGCATGCAAACCTCGGTGCCGGCCTTGACCGATGTATCCGGGGAGCCGAAGCATATCTTCGACCTGTATGGTCCGAATGCGCGCAAGCCCGGCACCTTTGCCGCCAATTGTCTCCTGGCCCGGCGCCTGGCCGAGCGCGGCGTGCGTTTCATCCAGCTCTTCCATCGCGGTTGGGATCAGCACACCAACTTGCCCAAGCAGATTGCAGCCCAGTGCGGCGACACGGATCAGGCGTCCGCAGCGCTCCTGCTGGATCTGAAGCAGCGCGGCCTGCTCGAGGACACGCTGGTCCTCTGGGGCGGCGAGTTTGGCCGAACCGTCTACTGCCAGGGCACGCTCACGGCCGACGACTATGGCCGGGACCATCATCCGCGCTGCTTCACCGTCTGGCTGGTCGGCGGGGGCGTCCAGCCGGGGATCACCCACGGCGAAACCGACGCCTACGGCTACAACATCACCCGCGATCCCGTGCACGTCCACGACCTGCACGCGACCATCCTGCACTGCCTGGGAATCGACCACACCAAGCTGACGTTCAAGTTCCAGGGCCGGCACCATCGGCTCACCGACGTGCACGGCAACGTGGTCAAGGCGCTGCTGGCCTGAGAAGAACGAACCTGCTTACAGCAGGCCGCGCCGAATCAGCGCACGCAGTCCCTGGATATGCCGGCAGTACCCGTGCGCTAGAAAGCCCAGACACTCACATGAGCAGTCCGTCTTGTCGCCAATGCGCACGTGATAGAGATTACCCAAGCCCAGGCGATGGACGGCGAATCCCCGTCCGCCGATAAAACAGGGGATCTCGTGCAGGGTATAAAACGCGGTCGATTCGCCGACACTCACACGGAAGACGCCCACCCCATCCACGCCGAGCGGACGGATCAGGCGGATCGAGCGTGCAGGACGTGGGGAAGTACTCATGTCCCGATTATCGGCTCGGCGCTGTGGGTTGGCCAGGTCCTCCCAGGGCGAACGGCACTTCATGGTAGTCCAGCGCCCATTCCTTCATATAACGGACGCGTATGGGCTGGACGCGATAGAGCAGGAACGCCGGGTTGTCGATACTACCCAGGTATTGGCGCAGCAGCGGATTGGTGTCCCACACGTCTTGCAGGACCGCGCGGTCGGTAACGACTTCCGCGATCCCGGTAATGCGAACCTGATTGTGCTGCTCGTCCAGGTAACACAGCTCCACCTTCGGATTGGCGGCGATCTCGACCGTCTTGTGATAGCTGCGCAGGTTAGCGACGTAGACGGTAAACCCGTCGGTGCGCACCGGTGAGACCGGACGCAGGCGCGGCTGATCGCCATCCATCGTGGCCAGGAAGGGGAAACGATCGGCCTGGATGACGGCCAAGGCTAGATCCAACAAGTGAGCCGGATCGATCGGCTCCGGGATGGGCTTGGTCATGAACGTCTTCTCCTCGGTTGAAGGGAGTGGATCGAAAAACCTGCCGCCACTGTACCGGAGAATCACCGATTACCGCCACGCTTTCCGTGTTCCGTGCCGGCCGCTATAGTGAGAGCAAGGAGCAAGAAACTCTCAGCCTGTTCCATCTGGGGAAGGGGGTTGCGTGGACGACATTCCGATCCTCGGCCGGGACGGCGACGGCTACATCTATAACCAAGTCCTGGCCCAGTACGACGTCCCGGCCTTTATTCGGCGTGCCCACCAGGTCCAGGAGGCATTTGATCAGCTGCTCAGCCGTTGCCGCCAGCAGCGCAAGGAGTGGTTATTAATGGTGCGCATCCGCCTCGGGTTGCTTCAGGCGCTGGCGGGCGATTGGAACGTACTGCGACCCTGGTTGATCGATGAGAGTCAGGTACAAGTTCTCGACGACTTGCAAGCGTCGCTGCAACCACGGCTCCGCGCCCGCGTGCAATCGACGTCGTCGCCACGCGTGCTCCGCCGAGCCTTACGGGCGCTCACGGAGAGTATCGGCCGATTCAACAACCGCTGGCATGCGTTCCTACCCACCGTCGATCTGACTCCGGTGAATGCGCTGCGGGAGGGCTATAACCGCTATTACCTCCTGGAGAAGGAGTGCGCGGTCCGCTCGCCGCGCTTGGCCCGCCAGGGCTTTCACCGACTGGAGCCGCTCACGCGGGAGCAGCTCGCGGCGCTGCTGCCGCCGCTGCCGATTCCGCAAGTGGATGATTAAGCTACTTCCTCTCGGGGATCAGCTCCAGGCATACTAACCGATCTTTGCCGCGTACATAGAGCAGCCCGTGCGCAAGGATCGGTGCCGCCCAGCAGGGATGCTCCAGGAGGGAAGCCGCATCTTCGCCTGGCTTGCGTCCCGCCACAGGCTCCAGGTGCGACACCTCCTCGTAGCGGTGCGGATTGACTTTCAGCAAGCGGAGCTGTCCATCTTCGCCCAGGCAGAGGAAGTGCCCATCCACCAGCAGCAGGGAAGTGCGCCAAAGGTTGCGCTGGCTCCACATCACTTTGCCGGTGGCCAGTTCGATACAGCGTAACTCGGCGTTGCTCTCGTGCCGGCCGCTACAGCCATACAGATAGCCTTCGTGATAGATCGGCGTGCTCCAGTGACACTGCATGCTCTTGTTGCGAGCCTTCTCGGCGTCGGTCCAGAGCACGTCGTAGCCGCCCGGCTTGACGCGCAAGAGGGCGCTGCCGGGACCGTAGGTTTCGGAGATGAACACGCGGTCGCCCACGACGACCGGGTTGCTCGCATTGACGCTCTCCACCACCTTCGCCCGCCAGGGAAAATGAAAATCCACCTTGCCCGTCGCTGGCTCCAGGCCGATCAAGCCACTGCGGGCGAAGACGAAGCACCAGCGCCGGCCGTCGATCGTCGCCAAGACCGGGCCCGCGTAACCGGCCAGCTCGTTCGTGACGCGGTAGATGACTTTGCCAGTGTGTTTATCGAAGGCGACGACACCAGAGCCATTACCCTTCAGGTTGGGAAAGGGGACTTGTTCACTTCCAGGCGGGCTGCCGCCGACGTGTACGAGGAGGAGGTTGCCTTCGACTACCGGCACACTGGCGACGCCGAAGAAGTTCTGAATGACGCCAAAGTCGGCTCGGGTATCGACTTTCCAGACGAGCTGGCCATCCACCGCGCGCACGCACTGGAGCATGCCCTCGGCGCCGTGGATATAGACGCGATCATCATCGACCACCGGGCAGCAGCGTGGCCCGTTGTTGTAGCCGTAGTGATCCTCGTAAGCGGTGGGATACTCGAATTTCCAGAGGAATTCGCCTGTTTCGCTCTTGAGACAGCTCAAGCGGGCCTGGTTACCGAGGCGGTCGAACAGGAACAGGCGTCCGCGGCTGATGGCGGGCATGCCATAGCCGGTGCCGAGCTTCTTGTGCCAGACCACGTGTAGCCCTTCGCGCGGCCAGGGAGAGAGGATTCCTTTCTCCGGCGATTCGCTCGTACCCAGTGGCCCCAGAAAAACGGGCCAATCGCTGCCGGTCGTACGCGTGCGCAGGTCAGGCTGGAGGTCGGCGGCATCCAAGGGCGGCGCTCCTGGCTTGTCGTCCGATACGGCCGATGCTGCGAGCTCCGCCGCGCGAGCCGATTGCGGGGTCTTCGCGGCCGGCCGGCCGCCGCAACCGAGAACGAGGAGGCAAAGAAGCCCAACAACGTGACGCATGGCAGGGAATCCCCAAGGGGCCGTGAGCTAACCGTGCCGCAGCAACTCGCGGACGACGCGGCAGGGTTGATTATTCACGAGCGACAACTCCTGCCCATTACGGCTATGGATCAGCCGTTTATGATCGAGGCCGAACAGGTGCAACAGGGTGGCGTGGTAGTCACTGTGCGTGACCACGTCCGTCACAGCCTTGTGCCAAAATTCATCCGTCGCGCCGTGGACGTAGCCGCCACGGATGCCGCCACCGGCAAGCCACATGCTGAAGCCATAGGTATTGTGATCGCGCCCGATCTTGTTTGGCCCGCCATCATTCTGAATAACCGGCAACCGGCCCATCTCGCCGCCCCAATGGACCAACGTGCTGTCGAGCAGGCCCCGGTGTTTGAGGTCCTTGACCAGGGCGGCCGCGGGCTTGTCGGTCTTCTTGCACGCGGCCGGGAGCAACGTGCGCATGTTGCCGTGGTGGTCCCAGAACTGGTTCTTGGTGAACACCTGGACGAAGCGAACGCCCCGCTCGACCAGGCGGCGAGCGATCAGGCAACGAGTGCCGTACTCTTCGGTGACGGGATCATCCAGTCCATAGAGTTTCTTCGTCGCGGCGCTTTCGCTGGCGAGATCCAACGCTTCTTTCGCCGCTGTCTGCATGCGCGCGGCCAGCTCGTAACTGGCGATCCGGGCCTCCAGGTCCGATTCGCCCGGATGCCGCTCCAAATGACCGCGGTTGAGGCGCTCGAGGTAGTTCAGATACCGTTCCTGAGCGGCTCCCTTCATCTGGGGCAGTGGGTCCAGATTCAGGATGCGCGGCTCGCGCGGCCGAACCACCGTTCCCTGGTACACCGACGGCAGCCAACCGTTGGACCAGTTGCCCACGCCGACGACCGGAAGACTATCGGGATCGGTTAAGACAACAAACGCCGGCAGTTGCCGGCTCTCGGAACCGAGGCCATACGTGATCCAGCTGCCCAGGGCTGGATGGCCGGCGAGCGTGCGACCAGAGTTCAGCGCATAGATCGACTGGCCGTGATTGTTGACCCCGGTGTACGTCGAGCGAATGATCGTGATGTCATCGACGACCTCGGCCAGGTGCGGTAGTAGCTCGGAGACTTCAGTGCCGCACTGGCCGTGCTTGGCAAACTTCCAGGGACTGGCCAACACCTTGGAGCTGGCCTGGGCAGCGTTGTCATACTTGATCGTTCCCGGGAACGGTTTGCCGTCGTACTGGGCCAGCAGGGGCTTTGGATCAAACAGGTCGAGGTGGCTGGGGCCGCCTTGCATGAACAGCGAGATCATCGCCTTGGCCCGCGGCTCGGTGAGCGGCGGCTTCGGGGTCAGATCGAATTTGTGTCGATCCAGATCCGGTTTATTCGGTTCGGCGAGGAGCTTGTCCTCGTTCAGCAGCCACGCCAGGGCGACGGCGCCGAGGCCCATGGCATTCGTCGCCAGGAAATGACGCCGGCTTGACTGGCATGCACCGGAGCGCGCTCGCGGTAGGTGATTCATACAGAGGATCTCCCAGTTAGCGCCGCCGCGGTGGGTCGCGGTAATCCAGCGGTGGCGCCTGATCGGGCTCGAGGAGCGGCTGATACTTGTGTCCCGCAAGACGACGCTGATGTTCGTCTTTGGCGGCCGCAATGAGCCTCGGATTCTCATAAAGCTCCCAGGCGGAAGCAGCCAGGACCCGCGCTGCCAATTGCATGCCCTGCCGGCCAATGCTCGTCCCGCCCGCCGCGACCGCTTGCCAGGAATGCCCCGGTGTGCCCGGCACCCAGCAGGCGGTCGAAAAGCCGGTCGTGGGCACGACCCAGGACACATCGCCGACATCGGTCGAACCTTTGCCGACCTGCCCGCTGCGATCTTCCACCTTGGCGATGCTCTCCAGCGGTACTGGGTCGGACAGTGTTTCCTGAAGGCGGAGCGCAAAAGTGCGTTCCTCCACGTTGTAGCGCAGGTTGTTCAGTTTCTCCAGATTGGCCTTGGCGATCTGAGCCAGCGTGTTGTTGGGTAAGATCTCCATCGTGCCGCCCAGGTAGGCAATTTCCAGCTTCGTCTCGGTCGCCAGCGCCGCGCCCTGGGCACACTTGAGCAAGCGCGGATAGAGCTTGCGGACCACGTCGGCACGCGGATGGCGCACGTAATAGAAGACCTCACAGAAATCGGGCACCACATTGGGAGCGCCGCCGCCAGCGGTGATGACGTCGTGAATCCGGGTGAAGTCGGGCGTATGCTCGCGCAGCAGATGGGCCGCGTGATTGGTCAACTCGATGGCATGGAGGGCGGAGCGTCCTTTCTCGGGAGACGCCGCCGCATGGGCGCTGGTGCCATAGAAGCGAAACTTCACGGCCATGCGCGCCATGCAGGATTGATCACCGGCACTGTTCTGACTGCCCGGGTGCCAATGAAGCACCACGTCGCAATCGTCGAACAGGCCCGCACGCACCATGAACGCTTTGGCCGCCCCGCCCTCTTCGGCCGGACAGCCGTAGTAACGCAGAGTACCCTTGATCCTGCCGGCGCGGATCTGCTCGCCCAGAGCCAGGCACGCCGACGCCGAGGCCACGCCGAACAGATGATGTCCGCAGGCATGCCCGTAGGTCACCTCCGGGCGCAACTGGCGAACCGGCACTGCCTGCTGAGACAGTTCCGGCAACGCATCATATTCCCCCAGGATGCCGATCACCGGCTTGCCCGAACCAAGCGTGGCCGTGAACGCGGTGGGAATCTTGGCGACGCCGCGCTCAATTTTGAAGCCGCCGGCTTCCAGGGCATCGGCCAGCAACGCCGCCGAGCGTGTCTCGTGATAGCCGGGCTCGGCCCAGTTCCAGATTTTCTGGGCCATCTGCCAACTCGCGTCGGCACGGATGTGGATCGACTCCTCGAGCGCCGTTTTCTGCGCCCGGGCGGGACTGGCGCCAACCAGAACCAAGGTCATCAAACACAACAAAAGAACTCTCATGATCGGCTCAACTCAACAGGATGAAGAGGATCGGGTCAGATGCCGTAGACCTTTTGAGCATGGTTCAAAGGCAGGTCACAGAATGGTGGCGGCAAGTTTGCAACT
>JBGQLF010000302.1:0-9101 GCA_041499985.1 Gemmataceae bacterium | reverse complement strand
GCCACACTTGGTCTTCCGGAGATGGCACTGACCGAGTTGGCCGGTCGCGTCGATATGCCGCTGCCCCTGTTCGTGTATGACAAGGTTCTGGCCCAGGTACTGGAACGACACACCGATGTGCTGACCGCCGAGAACGGTTTGCAGCGGGCCCGGTACAATCTACGCCTGGCCCAGGTGACGCCGATCCCCGATGTCGATGTACGCGTGAGCTTGCAAAAGGACTTCACGGGGAACCCCATCCTGACGCAAGTCGGTGTCCAGGTCGGCGTGCCCGTCCCCATCTGGGATCGCAATCAGGGGAACATCATCCAGGCGCAGGGCCAGCTGCTGCGCGCTTCCCAAGAATTGAGCCGGGTGCGCAATGACCTGACCTCCCGCTTGGCGGAAGCGTTCCAGCGCTATCAAACCAACCTCCGGCTGCTGGAGAATTACCGCGTCTGGATCCTGCCCGACCAGGTCCGGGCCTATCGCGGCGTGTACGAACGGCATCAGCAGCAGCCCGATGAGGTCAGCTTCGGCGACGTGGTCACGGCGCAGCAGACCCTGGCGGCGCAAATCACGACCTATGTCTCGGCGCTGGGAGATGCGTGGACCGCCGTCGTGGATGTGGCGAACTTGCTCCAAACGACCGACCTGTTCCAGCTAGGCACCGAGCAGCCCGTGTCACCGGTGCCGGAGATCCCAGGCTTCCACTGCCCGTTTGGAACGCCGAAAGCTGAATAACGACACAAGAGATCACGCAAACACGAAAGTACGCAAGCACGAAACAGCAGAAAGCTGGAACACGGTGGTGGTCTCCCCCTTCCGTCTTTCGGCCTGGTTCCAACCTGGGTGGCACGCCCTGAGTCTTCGAAGGGCGTGGAATTGCGGCAAACACGCCCTTCGAAGACTCAGGGCGTGCCACCCAGAATCAGACCCTCTTGAACCAGGCTTGTCTTTCTTTTTCGCGCTTTTGTACTTTCGTGTTTGCGTGATCTCTTGTTCCTGTACAATAGGCGGCGATTCGCCAGCGCCTGGGGGCCTGCTGAAAGTGAGTGCCGCATGAACCAGCGAAGTTGGATCGATCGAGGTGGTTGTAGACTGGCTTGGACGGCCTGCGTGACGAACCTGGGTCTCGTTGCCGTCCTGGCGGCCGTGACATGGGGCGCCGACGAACCCCGGTTGCCCATAGGCAAGTGTGTGACGCCGCTGGGAAGCCTCTTACAGCGGCAACCGTCGGCGAAGACATGGCAAGCCCTGAAACCGCAGGAATCCGTGCACAGTGGCGACTTGCTCGTGGCGTTGCCCGGGGCTGCCCTCGATTCCAAGAATGGCTCTGTCCGCTTGGCGCTGCTGGCCGATCTGGCCCAGGTGTCGCCCTACCCGGTGCTGGAGAGCGCCGTGGTGGTGCACGACAACCCCAGGGTGGACCTCGACTTCACGCTCGACCGCGGTCGGGTGGATGTGACCAATCGCAAGACCACGGGGTCCGTCCAGGTCCGGGTTCGCTTCCACAATGAAGCCTGGGAGCTGAACCTGGCCGAGCCGGGTACGCGGGTCGGTCTGGAGCTCTATGGGCGCTGGCCGCGCGGCGTTCCGTTCACCAAGACTCCCAAGCCGGAAGATGTGCCGACCGCGGACTTGCTTCTGGTCATGCTCAAGGGTCAGGCCGACCTGAAGGCCGGTGGCAGCCAATTTGCGCTCCAGGCGCCGCCCGGTCCCGCGTCGTTTCACTGGGATAGTATCGGTGGGGCGGACCGGGCTCCGAAGCGCCTGGAAAAACTTCCCGACTGGGCCGAGGCGAAAGCCGCCACCACGGACCGAGCCAAGGAATTGCAGGCGGCCGTGGAACGCCTGCGCCAACGCTCGGCCGACAAGCCCATCGCCAGCGCCCTGACCGACGCCTTGAGCTCCACCAACAACATGGATCGCGAGTTGGCAGTCGCCGCGCTCGGGGCCCTGGACGATCTGCCGCGCCTGGTCGATGCCTTGGCCGATGCGAAGCATCCGGAAATGCGCGGGAGCGCCATTCTTGCCTTGCGCCACTGGATCGGCCGGGGACCAGGACAGGACCAGCGCCTCGACCGCCTGCTCGTCGAAGACAAGAAGTATTCTCCCAGCCAGGCCGAGATCCTCCTCTCGCTGTTGCATAGCTTTAGCGATGTGCAACGGCAGCAACGCGAAACGTACGAAGCACTGATCGCGTATCTCCAGCATGACAAGCTGGCTATCCGCGAATTGGCGCGCTGGCACCTGGCACGCCTGGCGTCGGCAGGCAAGGACATTACCTACGATGCCGCCGCTCCTGCCACAGAGCGCGAACGAGCCGTCAAGAAATGGCAAGCGCTTTTGCAGGAGGGCAAGCTACCGTCCAAGTAACCATGCTTGGAGGATGTTCCTCTCGCCCAGCCGGGCGAGAGGCCTTGGCTCAAGGAAGGCGTTATGAGCGGATGGTTGCATCTGGTAGAAAGAATGCGGCGTGCGCTGGGTGGCTCGGCTCCAACCGACAGCCCGGCGCCGCAAGCGGGGTGCCCGCTGAATGTGCCTTTGCCGATATTGGCTCATCGCCATCCCCGGCAGGCCATGCCGCCGGGGCCCTTGGAAGAAGGCATGGTGGAACTGGAGCAAGACGGCTTTGTGCTGCACATCGTGAAAGTCGCCTTGCAAACCGATGGAACCATCGGCGACCTACCGGCTGAGAAGCTCGAAGAGGCCCGCCGTCTCAGCTATCACCATCTCAAGCGGGAGGGATGTCTCCACCAGTACGGCATCCCGATTGTTGCCGTCTACGAGACGATGGAAGAGGGCAAGCCCCAGACTGCTTCGCCTTGAGCAGCGGCCTCAACGGCCGACTCTTCGGTGATGGACAGCCAGGCGATCGAAGCGCTTCAGCTAGTCGACGTGAAGATTAGCAAACCAATCGGTGACAGAACTGCCGTTGCGGTCCAGGCGCCAATAGCCCAAGAAATGGAGGAGGTCTCGGGTGTGGACGACGATGGTGCTGGGGCGGCGCTGCATCAGAAGGTTGGCCACGAACTGATCCGCTTGCTGGCGAGCCGCCTCGCTCGGAAATCGCCACACCGGTACCCAGACCGGCCCAGCCGGAGCGCCCAGCTCATGAAGAGTCGTCACGATCTCGGCCACCGATCCGGCCGGAAGGGCACTGAGGCGAAACAACCGATCATCCAGTCCGTCCTCAGTAGGTCTTTCGTCGAGCAGCTCGAAGAAAAACTCACACGTAGGCGCAGCCAAAGCGCCCACACCTTGGCGTGGTCCGTCGAACCAATCAAACACGACCGCTTGCCGAGTGATCCATTGCTCCACGGGCATAGACTGGAGGGCGGCTTCGAGTTCTATCATCAGGCGACCTTTAAGAGTCTTCCCAAAATGCGATTGAAGAGCGTAGCTAGCTCTTCCGTTATGGGCTTGGGCAGTTGCACCGTGTGGTGGTCCGAATCATTCCGCGTCGGTGTATAACGCACTTCAAAGCCGGCCTCCTCGAATGCCCGGCGTGTAGCTTGGACGGCATCATTTGGGTTCCTCGCCAGATGGTGGTTTGCTTCCGGGCTGGTCACAGAAACGCCATGCCCAACAGACAGGCCGTTCACGGCTTGGCCGGCCTGCTCGGCCTGTGCGCCTTTGCGGCCAGCCGATCGGCGGACTCCCATTTGGTACCACGCCTGACGAGAAGGTCATCCGGCCAAGCGCCGGTCCCCTGCGGATCATAGGGCATTCGCTCGTCTTGGTCCGAGGCCAAAGAACCGGATCAACCGCTCTCCGAGGAGGCCACATCTACTCGCATCATATCGCAAGTGGCCCCGATCTTGTCACTCCTTTTCACTTTGTCCCTCTTTCACTTTTTCATCTTTAACCTGCATGGCAGACCGTTCGCGCAATTCTCGGCTTGAGATGTGACAGAGGCAACCGGCACGGGGTTGGACAGAGAAAGGTTGTCGCCGCCACAGTACGGGGGCAAGCGGCAAAGTCCTCCAACGGGAAGGGGGCAGGTTTTCAGGGAGGATTCTCGGGGCGCAGGGATGTGAGGGGAGCCGACCTGCCCCCCTATCCGAACGAGCCGCCCAGGCTGAAGCCAGCGGATCCGCCAGCGGTTCGCAACAACGTGACCACAAACCTACTCTGAGGGGAAAGTTTCATGTCCGCCTATTACGATCAGCTTTTGTACGGGCCGGCCATGCATTCGCGCCGGAACCACGCGCCGAGGGTGTGGCCACTCCTGATGCTTGTGACTTTCCTGGCAACCCTGGTGGGATTGGAGTACCTGCTCTGGTCTGCCCGGCGCACCGGCGGGCTGCTGCCCGATGCGCAACCGCGAGCCACCACAGTTCGTGGCGATTTGTCCAACGAGGAGCAAGGAACCGTCGCGCTGTTCAAAGCCGTTTCGCCCTCGGTCGTCCACGTCACCAACCTGGCCAGGCAGGGCGACGGATTCACGCTCAACGTGCAGACCGTGGCCCGCGGTAGCGGCACCGGTTTCATCTGGGACGACAACGGCTTCATCGTCACCAACTACCACGTCGTCGAGGGAGCGAGCGCGGCCCGTGTCATCCTGGCCGACCACTCGACGTACGACAGCGACCAGATCTGGGGCTACCCGGACAAGGACCTGGCCGTCATCCGCATCCAGGCACCCAAGGAGAAGCTGAAGCCGATCATTCTGGGCACCTCGCACGACCTACAGGTCGGTCAGGCCACCTTGGCGATCGGCAATCCCTTCGGCCTGGATCAGACGCTCACGACCGGCGTCATCAGTGCTCTCGGGCGGGAGCTCGATTCGTCCAACGGCCGGCCCATCCGGGGGGTGATCCAAACCAGCGCCGCCATCAACCCCGGCAACTCCGGCGGACCGCTGCTCGATAGCGCCGGCCGGCTGATCGGCGTCAATACGGCCATCCTCAGCCCGTCGGGCACCTTCGCGGGCATCGGCTTCGCCATCCCCGTAGATGAGGTCAACCGGGTGATCCCGCAACTGCTCGCCCGCGGGAAAGTGGTGCGGCCACGGCTGGGGGTGCAGGTCGCCGAAGACCAGCAGGCGAGTGGTCTCGTGTGCCCGAGGGGGCCCTGATCCTCAAGGTGTTGCCCAACAGCCCCGCCCAAAAAGCGGGGCTGCGCGGCACTCGTTCGAACCAGGACCACGAGTTGGTGCTGGGGGACGTGATCGTGGCCATCGACGGCAAACCGGTCACCTCGGCCAGCGATCTGTTCGACATCTTCGACGGCTATCGGGCGGGAGACACGGGGACGATCACCTACCTCCGCAACGGCGAGCGACAGCAGACCAAGGCGGCCCTGGCGGTGATCGACTGACGCCAGGCTCCCCGCGCCGCGCTCTCCAGCGCCCGCTTCGTTGCTCAAGACTCCTGCATCGCCCGCAAGAGCGAAGCAGGGCCATCTCCGGATGGCTCTGCTCTCTTTTCTCCCTTAGGGCCCTGGTTGCAGTTTTTCCCAGGCCGAGCGCAGGGCCTTTGCGTCCAGCACTTGCCGTGCCTGCTTGTCATCAATCCGGCTACAGGAGAGCACCTCGGCGAGTACGACGAGCACGTCAGACGGCCGCCTATCCGCCGTGAGGTCCCAGGTTATCCCCACGCCGCCCGCACAAGACACCGCGGCGCGCGTGCCGTCGGAGCTGAACAGGACCCGCTCGATGTCACGAGAATGCTTCAGCGGAGGGGACAGCGGTTCGCCGCTGACGGCATCCCAGACCCGAGCCGTCTTGTCCCGACTCGCAGTGATCAGACGCAAGCCGTCGGAACTGAACGCGGCATACAGGACGACGTCCCGATGCTGGAGCGGAGGGGTCACCGGCTTTCCCATACCCACATCCCAGATGCAAACAACGCCGTCTCTGCCAGCGAGGACCGCACGGTCCCCGCCAGGACTGAACACTGCGTGATCGACCACGCCGTCGGCCGGCCGCGGCGGAGAGATCGGCCCGGCCATCGAGGCCCGGGGGACCTGAACCGTCAGACCGTTCGCCAGCTGGATCGGCCGGCCGTCGAGAGCAACAGGTCTCCTTTCTGGGGCCTCTTCCAGGCGGACCGGCGCCCCCAACTCGAGAAGGCGCGGCAGCTCCCAGACGCACACCATACCGTCGTGGCTCACCGTGAGCAGGAGTCTCCCTTCGCCTACGAAGGCTGCGGTGAGACAACTGCCATGCCTGAACGGGGGCGTAATGGCTTGCCTCGTCGCTACCTCCCACACGCGGGTCCCGGCAACGCCACCGGCCGTGAGTACCAGGCAGCCGTCTAGGCTGAAGCGGGCGTGCGTGACCTCACTTTCCTGGGGGGGGAACTCGCTGAGCGCCACGCCATTTTGCACCTGCCAGACCCGGAGGACACGATCTGCGCCCGCTGTCAAGATTTGTTCTCCATCGGGGCTGAACGCGACCGTGCTCACGTTTTCCCGGTGACGGATCGGGGCGCCGAGCCAACGGGCGCTGGTCACGTCCCAGACGCGAAGCGTTCTCTCCGAATCGACGAGGGCCACCCGCCGTCCGTCGGGACTGATCGTGATCCGCGTTGGGACCTGCCCAAGTTGGAACGGCGGCCCAGCAGCTTTCCCCGTCGCCACGTCGCACACCTGTCCCTCGTGCTCCCGGCTGACGGTGAACATCCAGCGGTTGTCGTCACTGAACGCGGTGGAGGCGATCGCGCGGCCAGTCAGTTCTCGCGGCGCGGTCGGTTCTCGTGCCGTCAGGTCCCAGAGGCGGGTCGCGGAATCGGGGTGTCGGGTGATCAGGGTGCGACCGTCCGGGTGGAAGGCTATCGCGTTGACCGCCTTCCCCTGCGCCAGGAGCATGCCCGATCTCCCTGTGGAGACGTTCCAGAGGCGGACAGTGCCGTCGGAGCTGGCGGTGGCCAGGGATTGGCCGTCGGGGCTCAGTGCGGCAGTGAGCAGCGGGATGTCCAGGCTCAGGTGGGGACCGGCTGGCTGACCCGTCATCACGTCCCACACCTGGATCATTTTCCGAGCGTCATCCGCCGTGACCACCCACGCTCCTACCCCACTCAGCTGGGTGCAGACGACCGGCTGCTCGAGCGTTGCCACACGGACGAGACGCGGACACTGCCGCAGAGCCGAGCCGAGCCGTACGCGGTGATTGGGGACGCGCGCCGCGTTGCCCTCGTCCAGACGGAAGGCCTCGGCGAAGTGGAGGACGGCGCGGAACATGTCTCCGTTCTCCTGCTCGGTGATACCGAGCGTGATGTTGAGCTGAACGATCTGCTGTCTCTGCTCCTCGGTGGTTGCCTCGAGCACGGTTGCTAAGCGAGCCTCGTAAAGGAGCACGGTGACGACGAAGGCCATCGCCAGGAAAGCACCGAGGGCCGCCAGGCTGGCGACCAACGGCTGCCGGCGGCACCAACGGTAAGCCCGCTCAAACAGCCCGGCCGGCCGGGCGCGGATCGGCTCGCCAGCCTGGAACCGGCGCAATTCCTCGGCCAACTCCCGGGCGCTGGCATAGCGCCGGCGGGGCGATTTTTCCAGGCACTTTACACAGATGGTGTCGAGGTCGCGGGGCAGACGGCGGCGCAGGCGCAGCGGAGGCAGAGGCTCATCGCGCAACAACTGGGCAATGGTTTCCGCCGCGGTCGCGCCGTCGAAGGGCGGGCGACCCGTCAGCATCTCATACAGGATGGACCCAAGGGCATAAATGTCTACGGCCGGCCCCACGTCCCGCTTGCTCCGCGCTTGCTCCGGGGCCATGTAGCACGGCGTGCCCATGGTCATGCCGCTCTGGGTCAGCTTCCGCCCGGCGGTCCGATCCTTGACCAGGCCGAAGTCGGTGATCTTGGGAACGCTGAACGTTGAACGCGGAACGCTGAATGCAGAAGCGGCAGCGGTACCTTCTTGCTTCTGTTCATCGTTCATCATTCCGCGTTCATCGCTTTGGAGGAGGATGTTCGCCGGCTTGAGATCACGGTGGATAAGGCCAGCCTGGTGAACGGCGTGCAATGTCCGGGCAAGGACTTCCAGGAGGTGGGCAGAGGCGGAAACATCCTGCGGCCGGCCGTCGAGCACCTGCGCCAGGCTCGGTCCGGGGACATACTCCATGGTGAAGTAAGGTCGCCCCTGGCACTCCCCGATGTCGTAGATCGGCACGATGTTCGGATGGTGCAAGCGGGCGAGGGCTTCCGCCTCGCTACGGAAGCGGGCAAGCATCTCGGGAGTTGCCAAGCTGTCCGGCAACAGCATTTTCAGGGCCACGATTCGGTTGAGCCCGATCTGCCGGGCCCTGTAGACCACGCCCATGCCACCGCGACCCAGCTCTTGCAGTACTTCGTAACCAGGGATGCACGGCAGGGACGCTTCACCGGCGCTGGTGCGGCCCTGGCCCATGTCGTGCAGCGGGGAAATCTCCGGCCTCAATTGTGCGGCTTCGGTAGCGACAGGGCTGACGAGGAAGCTTTCGGTGCGCTTTCCCTGAGCATCGTGTTGCAACAGCTCGTCGACGGCTGCGCGCAGTTCCGCGTCGCCCGCGCACGCCGTCTCCAGAAAGGTGGAGCGCTCCGTGGAAGCCAGCGTGGCCGCCTGGTGGAACAGCTCTTCGACACGCTTGAACGCCGGCCTGGGCATGGTAGCTTCTCCCGAGGCGCGAACGGTCCACGGCTTGGCCTCCGCCGAAGCGGGCGGTCATTCCGCGTCGGTCGGGGCGCCGAGCCGGGTCTTCAGCCACGCTTTGATGAACCGCCAGTGGCGATGGAGCGTGCGCTCGGACAGCCCCAGTACTTGGGCTGTTTCCGCTATGGTCATGCCGGCGAAGTAGCGGAGATGCACGATCTGGGCCTTGAGCGGATCTTCCTTTTCCAGCTCGGCCAGCGCCTCGTGGAGAGCCAGCACGTCTTCCCCGGGTGGTTCGACAGCGACACTGTCTTCGGGCAGCTCGATGCGCTGGCGGTCGCCGCCCCGTTTGGGGCCAGCCTTGCTCCTGGCCTGTTCCACCAGGATGTCGCGCATGGCTCGGGCCGCGACGAAGAAGAAGTGCCGCCGGCTCTCCAGATGGAGGTCCTTTTTGCCGAGCAGCCGTAGATAGGCCTCGTGGACGAGGGCCGTCGGCTGCATGGTTTGCCCAGGCGGCAGCTGCGCCATCCGGGCCCGTGCAAGCT
>JBGQLF010000301.1:0-9112 GCA_041499985.1 Gemmataceae bacterium | reverse complement strand
GGTCACGTGCTCGCGGTGCAGCTGGGCGAGGTTGTCCTGCAACTGCCCTCTCCAGGCGCGGATCTCGGCAGTGGACGCGTAAAGCGGCGGCAGGAGCGTGGCGCAATCAATCCGAAGCCGGTGGGAAGGCCGCAGCCGCAGTGCGTGTTGATAACCGGCGGCCGCCTCCGCTAGCTCTCCCTGGTCTCTGCGCGCGTTGGCGAGATTGATGTGCGCCTGGACCAGGTTTGGGTTGCACTGCAAAGCCTGCCGAAAGCTAGCCACCGCCCCCTCCAGCCGCCCTTGCTCCCTAAGGACATTGCCCAGGTTGTTATGCGCCTCGGCATAGTCGGGCTGGAGGCGCAGCGCCTGTTGATAGCTGCCTACTGCCTCTGCCAGCTGCCCCTGCTGATGGAGGACATTGCCCAGGTTGTTGTGCGCCTCGGCATAGTCGGGCTGGAGGTGCAGCGCCTGCTGCAAGCAGGCCTGGGCCTCCGCCAGTAGCCCCTGCTCGTGGAGGACATTGCCTAGGTTGTAGTGCGCCTTGGCAAAGCCTGGCTTCAGACGTAGGGCCTGCTGATAGCTGGCTCGCGCCTCCGCGAATTGCCCCTGCTCTTTGAGGAGGTTACCCAGGTTATTGTGTGCCTCGGCATAGTCGGGCTGATGGCGTAAGGCCTGCTGATAGCTGGCCTGTGCCTCCGCCAGCTTTCCTTGCTCCTGGAGGGCAACCCCCAGGTTGTAGTGCGCCGCCGCCCACTCGGGCCTGAGGCGCACGGCCTGGCCGATGTAGGTGCTGGCAAACTCGTGCTGCCCCACTTGATAGGCAACCAAACCGAGCAGATGCAGGGCCTCGACGTGCTGGGGTTGCACCTGAAGGATGGCCCGATAGATCTGCTCGGCCTGCTCCAGCTGGCCCACTTGATGCTGCTGCACCGCCAAGGCCAGCGCTTGGGGAACTGTAAGCATCGCTGTCAGTCCCCCTCTCCCAGAGACGAATCAACCGGGGCCCCGATGCCTTGGGCCAGCCGCTGCCTTAGCGCAGTCGCCATCCGGGCAAACACCTCGTCCCAGTTGCCCCGTTCCTGTTGCCGGAATAGGCGCAGGCTCGGATACCAGGGGCTGTCTTCCCGCTCCAGCAGCCAGGGCCAATGCGGGACCAAGGAAAGTGCCAGCCACACTGGCACTCCTAACCCCCCGGCCAGATGCGCTAGCGCGGTGTCCGGGGCAATGACCAGGTCCAGATGCTGGAGCACCACGGCGGTATCCTCGAACGCTCCCGTCCCCTCATCCAGGTGGCTCCCCAACTCCAGGACGGCGAAACGGTCGGCCACGGCACGCAGTTGTTCGCTGCCATAGCCTTTTTGCAAACTGATCAACTGCACCCCGGGCAGTTGCGCCAGGGGCGCAAACTGCATCAGTGGGATGGAACGCTGCCGATCGCCGCGATAGCGCGGATTGCCTTGCCAGACGATGCCAATCTTGGAGCCCGCACGGGAGCGCAGTGCCGGATGCACGTGCTGGCAGCGCTGGGGGTCGGCGAACAGGTACGGCACCGTGGCGGGCACGGTGGCCAAGGTGGTACCGAAGATTCGCGGTAAGCTCAACAGCGGGGCCCAGACATCAAAGGGAGGGAGAAATTCCCCCTGCGGCAGCAGCCGATCGATGCCGTGACAACGGCTCAAGAGGGACCGCAAGAGGGGCTGGCAAGCGACGAGCACACAGCCGCCGCGTTCTTGCACCAAGGGTGCATAGCGGATGAAGTGCAGCGTGTCCCCCAAGCCCTGTTCGGCATAGAGCAGGATCGTTTGGCCGTGCAGGGGCGAGCCGTCCCACAGCGGCTGGGAAAAGCGGGGCAGAACAGCGTCTTTGCACTGCCAGCGCCATTCATAGTCCCGCCAGGCTTGCTCGAAATCGCCTGCCAGCAGCCAGGTCAGCGCCCGATTCCAATGCGCATCGACATAGGCTGGCTCCAGGCGCAGCGCCTGCCGATAGCAGGCGAGCGCCTCCACCAGCTGTCCCAGGTCATGGAGGACAGCCCCCAGGTTGAGGTGTGCCTTGGCCGAGTCGGGCTGGAAGTGCAGGGCCCGCTGCAAGCTGGCCACCGCCTCCTCCAGCTCTCCTTGCTCCTTGAGGACAATGCCCAGGTTGATGAGCACGTCGGCATAGTCGGGCTGGCAGCGCAGCGCCTGCTCATAGCAGTCCCGCGCTTGCTCCAGCTCCCCGATTTCCTGGAAAACAGCCCCCAGATTGCTGTGCGCCAACGCAAAGTCAGGCTGGTGGCGCAGCGCCTGCTGATAGCAGGCCAAGGCCTCCGCCCATTTCCCTTGTTCCTGGAGGACATTGCCCAGGTTGCAGTGCGCCTCGGCATAGTCTGGCTTCAGGCGTAGTGCCTGCTGATAGCTGGCCTGCGCCTCCGCTAGCTGCCCTTGCTCGTGGAGGAGATTGCCCAGGCTGTTGTGCGCCTCGGCCAAGTCGGGCCTCAGGCGCAGCGCTTGTTGCAAGCTGGCCAGCGCCGCCGCCAACTTTCCTTGCTCCTGGAGGACATTGCCCAGGTTGTTGTGCGCCTCGGCCAAGTTTGGCTTCAGGCACAGCGCCTGTTCCAAGCTGGCCTGTGCCTCGGCCAGCTTGCCCTGCTGCTGGAGAAGGTTGCCCAGGTTATTGTGCACCTCGGCACAGTTTGGCTTCCAGCGCAAGGCCTGCTGATAGCAGGCCCGCGCCTTCTCCAGCTGCCCCTGCGCTTGGAGAACAGTGGCCAGATTGAGGTGTGCCTCGGCCAAGTCGGGCTTCAAGCGCAGTGCCTGGCGGATGTAGGCACTAGCCTGCTCATGCTGGCCCAGCTGATAAGCGAGCACGCCGAGCAGATGCAGGGCATCGACCTGCTGCGGATCCGCTTGGAGGATGGTCCGATAGATCTGCTCCGCTTGCTGGAGTTGGCCCGCTTGATGCTGCTGCACCGCCTGGGCCAGCGCTTGCGCTACCGCCGGCATCGCTGTCTGTCCCCCTCTCTGCGCTACGAATCGGGCCTCGTGCAAAAAGGCCCGTTTCCGGGTGGCACGCCCTGAGTCTTCGAAGGGCGTGTCTTCCGCAGCCCACGCCCTTCGAAGACTCAGGGCGTGCCACCCATGTTTGAACCATGCCCCGAATCGGCCTGGGTCCCGCTGCCCTGGGCCAGCCGTTGCTTGAGCGCCGCCGCCATGCGGGCGAACACCTCGTCCCAGTTGCCCCGTTCCTGTTGTCGGAAGAGGCGCAGGCTCGGGTACCAGGGGCTGTCTTCCCGCTCCAGCAGCCAGCGCCAGTCCGGGACGCGCGGCAGCGCCACCCACACCGGTACCTCCAAGGCCCCCGCCAGATGAGCAATGGAGGTGTCTGCCGTGACCACCAGATCCAGGCTCTGCATCACCGCCGCGGTATCCATGAAGGCCCCACCCACTTGATCCAGTCGACTGCTCAGATCGGTGACCGGGAACGAGCCCGCCAGCGTGCGCAGCTGCTCCGCCCCCGGACCCTTCTGTAGGCTGATCAGGCGCACCCCTTCCAGCTGGCCCAGCGGGGCAAACGCAGTCAGCGGAATGCACCGCTTCAAGTGGAAGTGTCGCGTCCGGGAATCCACATCCCAGGCGATGCCAATCTGGAAAGCAGTGAGAGGGCTCAGCTCCTGACGCCAGGACTCGACCCGCTCCGTAGCGGCGCGGAGGTAGGGCACTTGGGCGGGGATAGTGGCCAGCGACGTGCCCAGGATCCGCGGCAAACTCAGGAGCGGGGCCCAGACGTCGAAGACGGGCAAGGCACTCCCTTCGGGCAGCAGCCGATCTATGCCCGGACAGCTGCGCAAGAGGGGGACCAACGCCGACTGGCAGACGACGAGCACCGAGCCCCCGAGAGCTTGTACCAAGGGGGCATAGCGGATGAATTGGAGTGTGTCCCCCAAGCCCCACTCGGCGCAGAGAAGGATCGTTTGGCCATGCAACGGCGAGCCATCCCAGAGCGGCTGGGGCAGGCGCGGCGGAGAAAACCCCTTCACCTGCCAGCGCCATTCATAGTCCCGCCAGGCTTGCTCGAAATCGCCCGCCAGCAGCCAGGCCAGCGCCCGATTCCAGTGCGCCTTGGCATAGTCTGGCTTCAGGCGTAGCGCCTGCTCATAGGAGGCCAGCGCCTCCGCCAGCCGCCCCTGGTCTTGGAGAACAGTCCCCAGATTGAGATGCGCCTCGGCCGAGTCGGGTTGGAGGTGTAGGGCTCGCTGCAAGCTGGCCAGGGCCCCCTCCAGTTCTCCTTGCTCCTTGAGGACAATACCCAGGTTGATGAGCACCTCGGCCGAGTCGGGTTTCAGGCGTAGCGCCTGTTGGTAGGAGGCCTGGGCTTTCTCCAGCTGCCCTTGCTCCTGGAAAGCAGCCCCCAGGTTGCTGTGCGCCTCCGCAGAGTCTGGCTTCAGGCGCAGCGCTTGCTGATAGCTGGCCACGGCCTCCACGAACTGCCCCTGCTCTCGAAGGACGTTACCCAGGCTGGTGTGCCCTTCGGCCGAGGCTGGCTCCAGGCGCAGCGCCTGCTCCAAGCTGGCTTGTGCCCCCGCCAGATTCCCCTGCTCTTTGAGAACAGTGCCCAAGTTGCTATGCGCCTCGGCATAGTCAGGCTCCAGACGCAATGCCTGCTGATAGTAGGCCACGGCCTCCGCCAGCTGCCCTTGCTTCTTGAGAACATTGCCCAGGTTGTTGTGCGCCTCGGCGAAGTTTGGCTTCAGGCGCAGCGCCTGCTGATAGCTGGCCTGCGCCGGTGCCAGCTGCCCTTGCTCCTGGAGGAGATTGCCCAGGTTGTTGTGCGCCTCGGCAAAGTCCGGCTTCAGACGCAGCGCCTGCTGGTAGCTGGTTTGCGCCTCCGCGAACTTCCCTTGTGCTTGGAGGATCGTTCCCAGGTTGAGGTGCGCCTCGGCATAGTCTGGCCTGACGCGCAAGGCCCGGCCAAGGTAGGCGCTGGCTAGTTCATGCTTCCCCACCTGATAGGCGAGCAGGCCGAGCAGATGCAGGGCATCGACCTGCTGGGGCTGCCCCTGGAGGATGGCCCGATAGAGCTGCTCCGCCTGCTGGAGTTGGCCCGCTTGATGGCGTTGCACCGCCTGGTCCAACGCTTGTGCCACCGTGAGCATCGTCGTCTCCTCCCCCTCTCCTGGGTCAAGCGAGGCTAGCGAAATACTCGTCCGAGGCGAGGATGACCGCCAGGATGGCCTGTTCCGAAGCCCCACGTTGGCGGGCTTGGACGAAACTATTCAACCCGTAGGAGTCGGCAGAGCGGTGCAGGTACTGCTGGAAGGATTTCTGCACCACATACTGGTCTCCTTCCTCGCTCTTCAGAAACGCCGACGCCAAGCTGGTCCGCAAAGCGCCCGAGAGCGTCGCCTGAAGCCCAAGCTGGTTGGCACTCGAGCTGCTGGACTTGCCCAACGTGTTCCCGGACAAGGCGGCGCCGGGGAGCACCCCCTGGATCCACGCCTGGATTTCGCCCGGAGTGCCTGGGCGACCCAACGCGTCCTTGTACAAGGAGGTAAAGAACCCGACGGGAGTCCCGCCGCCGCGCACCCTGAAATACTCGGCCGAGCCGAGGATGCTCGCCTTGATCTGGTCCGTGCTGGCGCCGGCGGTCAGGGCCTGAAGATCAACGTTCAGCCCCAGCGGGTCGGCCGGCCGGCCCAGGTAGTCTTGATACAATTGTTCCACGACCCGGGTGTAGTATTCCGGGCTGATCAGGATCCCCTGAGTCACCTGATAACGGATGCCTCCGGCCGCCAGGATCTTGGTCCAGAACTGTAGCCCTTCCGGATCGACCGACCGGCCGAGCAGATCCAGATAGACCTGGGCCACAAAGTTTTCATTCGCGTTGGTAAAGCCGATGTCCACGGTCACGGTGTTCCCGGCCGGAACGGTTTTGTCCCCCGCGGTCGCCAAGGCGCTGATGGTATAGGCGTGTTGGACCGGGGCATACGTGTGGGTTACCGAGCTGGGATTGCCGCCGACGGTTTGAACCGTCCCGTCGCCCCAGTTGATGGTCGAGCTGGTGATGGTGCCCGTACCGGGAACAGACGAGGACAGGTTCAACATGTACGGGGACAGAGGATCGCCCGAAACAGCTCCCGATAGGCTCAAGGTCGGAGCCACGGCGGCGACCTGCACCGCGAGGGTGTTGGCCGCGGCGTAAGTACCATCCTCGTCGCTGGCCTGGGCGGTGATGGTGTAGCCGTTGGGACCTACGGCGTAGACGTGGGTCACCAAGCTGGGATTGCCGGCCACTTTCTGGACGGTGCCGTCCCCCCAGAGGATTTGCCAGCCGGTGATGGTGTCGGCGCCGGGCTCCTGGCTGCCCAGGTTCAAGGTGTAGGGGGAGCCCGCGCCGACAGTAGCCGCCCCACTCAGGGTCAACTTCGGCGGTACCTGCGTGACGGTAATGGTGGCCGTACTCGTACCGGCGCCGCCATCGCTGGCCGTGACGGTCAGTGTAACGGTATATTTGCCATCGTCGTTAGGCGTGAAGGCGAAGGAAGGACCATTACCCCCTGGAATGACCTGGCCGTTGCTGGAGACCACGGTCCACTTGAGGGTGTGCCCATCCAGAGTGCCCGGGTCGGTGAAAGTGCCGGTCAGGGTAACCGGCGTTTCTTCGGGCACGGTCTGATCTGGGCCGGCATGGGCGATCGGAGCCACGTTGTTGACGGTGAGCGCGGTACTGGCTGAGGCGCTGCCATTGTCTTGATCGGCGACCGTCACGTGGATGGTGTAGGGGGCGTTGCCGGGCAAGTTGTCCAGGTACGGGTGGTTGGCGCTGAAACTAAGGACATTGGCTCCGAGGCTGAGAGTAGTATTGGCGGAGTCATCGCCCCAGTTGATGACCACCGTGTGCGTGTCCAAAAGGCCCGGATCGGTGAAAGTACCCTGGAGCGTGGCCGTGTCACCCTCGTTGAGGGTAGCGCTACCCAGATCGAGATTGAGATTCGCGGGAGGCACCTTGTGGACCGTCACCTGGGTGCTGCCGCTGCCGCTGCCGTTGCCGCTGTCGGTGACCGCCACCTGAATAGTGTAGGGGGTGTTGCCGCTGGGATTGCTCTTCAGATACGTGTGGTGAATGGGTCCAAAGGTAAGAACGCCGGCAGCCAGGTTGAGGGTCGTGGCGGTCGAGCCATCGCCCCAGGTGATGACGACCGTGTGCGTCTCCAAGGTGCCGGGATCGGTAAAGGCGCCCGTCAGATCCACCGAGCCACCTTCGTTGATCGTGGAGCTGCTGACCTGTAAACCGTTCGCCGGGATGGCCGGGGGCACATTGGTCACCGTGATCGCAGTATTAACGCTGACCTGGTTGGAATCACTGTCGGTCAGGGTGACCGTGACCTTATCCTGCCCCGCGGGGTTCGTGCTCAAGTACTGGTGCGTGGCACTGAAGGTGAAAACGTTTGGCGCGATCTCCAGCGGCGTGGTCGCCGAACCATCGCCCCAGTCCATGGTGACCGTGTGGGGGTCAATGTTGCCTGGGTGGCTAAAGGTCCCGTGGAGGGTAACCGAATCCCCTTCCTGGATCGTAGTCGCGCTCAGGCTCAGGTTGCTGGGGGCCAGAAGGGGGGGGTTGGGCCCCTGGAGGAAGCTGTTGAAGCCCTGCACGAGGAAGCCGGAGTTGCCGCCCTGGTCCCAGTACACGTTGTTGGGACTGAACGCTCCTCCGTCCGCCATAATCAGGCCAAAGGCAGTCGTCACGTTCTGCGCGACGAAACTGTCGACGCCGGTGCCGAAAGTCGCCGTCAGTTGGTTCGATACATTGACACTGCTCAGGAGCAGCGTGTTATTGCCATTGCCGGAGGTCAAGGTCATATCCTGCCCGACGGTGATCCCGGCCAGGCTCGCGCCGAGCTGTCCGAGCGTGAACATCGTGTCGCCATCGCCATTGTTGAGGGCGAGATTACGACCAACCTGGAGAGTCGTGAGCGTGACGGACTGAGTACCGTTGCCAAGTGCCAGGGACAGATCGGCGGCCCTCCCCAGCGCGAGATCGATGGGGTCGGTGACGGCGGTGACGACACTGGTCAATTGGACATTTTTCGCGTTGGCACCGACGTGCACGTTGATCGGGCCGGTCACCGTCAGGGCGTTCAGGGTGAGGTTCGTGGTGTTGTCACCGATGGGGTTCACGATAGTCCCCACGTTGAGCGAGCGGGCCGTCACGGTGTCGAAGTCGATCAGGTTCCAATTCTTGCCCGCGGTGACCGTCGCATCATCGACCCCCGAGATGTGCGCCAGGGTGAGCTGCGAGGGCAGGATGGGCGGGTCTGCCTTCGGGTCGGGCACGAGGGCATCGCCCACGCTGACGGCCAGAGAGCCGTTGTGTAGGATATTCGCTTGGTTCGTATTGAACACCAGATTGGACAGCGTCACCGTGTGAACGTTCTGGCCGCCGATGCCCACGCTCACGCTGAGGGCCGGGCCCCCGGCTGGGTTACTCGTGATCGTGTCATTGCTCACGGTGACGGTATTCGCGCCGATGCCCGTGGTGATGGCAGCTACGGCCATCCGGGTGCCGGTCACGCTGATGAGGTTATTGCCATCCCCGGCGGTCAGTGTCAGGTTTCCGACCGTAGGCCCGGAGATGCTGATACTATCATTGCCGGTGCCCGTACCACTGGCGATGACAGCCGTGCCAATCGTGCTCCCGCTGAGCGCGATGGAGTCGTTGCCGGTGCCCGTGCCCAGGGTTAACCGACCGGCTTGGATGCCGGCTAAACTGATCGTGTTGCCGCCGGAGCCGGAGGTGAGGCTGACGATGTTGGCGCTGAAGTTGGTCAGTGTGAATGCATCCGCCCCATTGCCGGAGACGATGGTCAACGTGCCGGGAATACTGAAGCCCGCGAGCGTCACGCTTTCTTTGCCATCCAGCACTGTGATCGCGATGCCCGTGATGGAGGCGAGCGGGAAGTCGGCGAAGCCAGAACTGTTGACCGCGGTAAAGCTACCCGCAACACCGGCAATGCGGATATTCCCGGCAAGGGGTGAGGGAGTGATCGTAAACGCGTTGTTGCCGACACTCCCGTCGATCTCGAGGACACCGGTGGTCCCAATGCCGCCGGCACTCGGGACCAGGCCGGCGAGCACATTGCCATTGGGGAGCG
>JBGQLF010000300.1:0-9117 GCA_041499985.1 Gemmataceae bacterium | reverse complement strand
ACTTCTCCACGGAAGAACCGCTTCCTCGCTCGATCAATCGGCAAAGGAAGAGCGTTCCAAGAAACTGACCAAGCTGCGCAAGGAGCGGGAGGAATACGAGAGTAACGTTCCCAGCGTGATGGTGATGGAGGAGCTGCCCAAGCCAAGGGACACGTACCTGCTCAAGCGCGGCCAGTATGACATGCCCGATCAACGCCGGAAACTGGAGCCAGCCCTTCCCGCCTTTCTGCCCCCGTTGCCCGAGCAGGCGCCCAGGAACCGCCTTGGCCTGGCCCGCTGGCTGGTGGCTGCCAACAACCCGCTAATGGCCCGGGTGACGGTCAACCGCTTCTGGCAACATTACTTCGGCATTGGCCTGGTCAAGACCGCGGACAACTTTGGCACGCAGGGGGAAGCCCCGTCGCACCCGGAATTGCTCGATTGGCTGGCCACCGAGCTCGTCCGCACCGGCTGGGACATCAAGGCGATGCAGAAGGCCATCGTTCTGAGCGCGACCTATCGGCAGTCTTCCCGCGCCAGCGCCACGTCGCTCGCGCGCGACCCCGACAATCGGCTGCTGGCGCGCGGGCCGCGTTTTCGCCTGCCGGCGGAAGTCCTGCGCGACAATGCTCTGGCCATCAGCGGCCTCCTGATGGAAAAGATCGGTGGCCCCCCCATCAAGCCTTACCAGCCGGAGGGGCTCTGGAAGGATCTCGAGGGCGGGGCGGGCACCGTTTACGTTCAGGATAAGGGCGCCAGCCTGTACCGCCGCAGCTTGTATATCTTGCGCAGGCGGTCGGTGCCGCACCCCCTCCTGGCCACCTTTGATGCCCCTACCCGCGAAATCTGCCAGGTCCAACGGCAGCGCACCGACACCCCCTTGCAAGCGCTGGCACTGCTCAACGAAGTCGCCTACGTGGAGGCCGCCCGCCATTTGGCGCAGCGCATGTTGACCGAAGGAGGCGCGACGGCCACTTCACGGCTGACTTACGGCTTCCGTCGCGCTACCGCCCGCGCCCCCATCCCGACCGAGCTGCAAATCCTGGAGAAGGGGCTCGATCGCTATTGGACAATCTATCGTGGCGACCCCGAGTCCGCTCGACAGCTTTTGGCCCACGGCGACTCACCGCGCAACGACAAGTTGGATACAACCGAGCTGGCCGCCTACGCCTCGGTCGCCACCATCCTTCTCAATTTGGACGAAACCCTTACCAAAGAATAGGTGCTGGGATGAAGGGGCTCCAAGTAGTCCAGCAGCTCAACCGGCGGCAGTTCCTCGCGCAAACGGGTTTCAGCCTGGGCGCCATCGCCATCGGCTCGCTGCTTGGCGAAGCCCGGGCGCTGCCGGCTCCAGCGCAAGCCGGTGAGCCCGGCGGTCTCCCCGGCTTGCCCCACTTTGCGGCCAAAGCGCGGCGGGTGATTTACCTGTTCCAATCCGGGGCCCCGTCGCAGCTGGATTTGTTCGACTATAAGCCCACCCTCTTGGAGCGGCGCGGCACCGAGTTGCCCGCCTCGGTACGCAGGGGCCAACGGCTCACGACGTTTACCTCCGGCCAGGCCAGCTTACCGGTGGCCCCCTCCTTCTTCCGCTTCGTCCGCCACGGCGCTAGCGGGACCTGGCTGAGCGAGTTGTTGCCGCACACCGGCCGGGTGGTGGATCAGCTGTGCCTGATCAAGTCGATGACCACGAAGGCCATCAATCACGACCCGGCCGTGACCTTTTGTCAGACCGGATCGCAAATTGCAGGCCGGCCCAGCCTCGGCGCCTGGGTGGCTTACGGCCTGGGTAGCCCGAACCGCGACTTGCCGGCCTTCATCGTCCTCGTCTCGCGCGGCACCGGCAATCCCGGCGACCAGCCCCTCTACGATCGCCTCTGGACCAGCGCCTTCTTGCCCGGCCGCCATCAGGGCGTCAGGCTCCGCGCCGGCCGCGAGCCGGTCCTCTACGTTGACAACCCTGCTGGCGTCACGAACCAGACCCGCCGCCACATACTCGATGACCTGGGCCAGCTCAACCGTCTCCGGTATGCGGAGATGAACGACCCGGAGATCCTCACCCGGATCGCCCAGTATGAGCTGGCCTACCGCATGCAAAGCGCGGTGCCGGAACTCACCGATACCAGTCGCGAGCCGGAACCCGTGCTGCAAAGCTATGGCCCTGACGTTCGCCGCCCCGGCACCTTTGCCGCCAATTGCCTCCTGGCCCGGCGGTTGGCCGAACGCGGCGTCCGGTTCATCCAGCTCTTTCACATGGGCTGGGACCATCACACCAACCTGCCGACCCAAATCCGCGGCCAGTGCGCCGACATCGACCAGCCCTCCGCCGCTCTCATTACCGACCTGAAACAGCGCGGCCTTCTGGACGACACCCTCGTGATCTGGGGCGGCGAATTCGGCCGCACCGTCTATTCCCAGGGCCCGTTGACGGACAAGTCCGGCCGCGACCATCACCCCTACTGCTTCACCATCTGGATGGCCGGCGGCGGCATCAAGCCCGGGATCACCCACGGCCAGACCGACGACTTCTCCTACAACACCGTCGCCGACTCGGTCGCAGTCCACGACCTCCACGCCACCATCCTGCACCTCCTGGGCATCGACCACACGCGCTTGACTTACGGCTTCCAGGGCCGCGACTTCCGCCTGACCGACGTGAGCGGCAACGTAGTTAGAGAGATTCTGGCGTGACGGCCAACCTTCGGTCAAGTGGCTGCGCTCTCTCGTGGCGAGAATAGACATTCCCTAGAAGAGCCCTAAACATGCGAGGACGAACGATCATGGCCGAGTACAGGACGCACACTGCGCTCGCTGGCCCGCGGTGCTGGCGGATTTGGTTCCTGGCGCTCCCGGTCTGGACAGCGGTCGTGTTGGCCCAGGCGCCGCCCGCGAAGGTCCCGACGAAGGAAGACGAGGACCTCAAGGCCCTGTTGCCACGGCTGAAGCCCCTGGAGCCGGCCGAAGCATTGCGCTCGTTCCGTATCGAGAAAGGCTTTCGCATCGAACTGGCCGCTGCCGAGCCCGGCGTGACCGATCCGATCGCGGCCGCGTTCGACGAGAACGGGCGCCTGTACGTGGCCGAGATGGGCGATTATCCCAACGCGCCAAAGGAAGGCGAACGGCCGTTCGGCCGTGTGCGCCTGCTAGAGGACACGAACGGCGACGGCAGGTTCGACAAAAGCACCGTGTTTGCGGAAGGGCTGCCCGCGCCCAGCGGCATCGCCTGCTGGCAGGGCGGCGTATTCGTCGCGGCTGCCCCCGACATCTGGTATTTCAAGGACACCGACGGCGACGGCAAGGCAGACATTGCCCAAAAAGTGTACACCGGCTTCGGCACGGGCAAGCATACCTATCCGGTCTTGAACAACCTGCACTGGGGCCTCGATAACAAGATCTACGGCGTCAGCTCCTATGCGGGCGGTACCATCAGCCGCGTAGAGAAACCGGGCCCTACCGTGTCGGTTCGGCGGCAAGGCTTCCGCTTCAATCCCGTCAGCGGCGCGTTCGAGGCCGTTCCCGGAAATGCCGAGTTCGGCAACACGTTCGACGACTGGGGCAATCGCTTCGTCTGTCATGCCACCGTCATGGTCTTCCATTGCCTGCTGCCGGGTCCGTACTGGGAGCACAACCCCCACGTGCCGGCCATGACCGCGACGCAGCCGCTCACCGCCAACTTCGCTCCTGTTTTTCCCATCAGCAAGCCGGAACCGTGGAAGGTCGCGCGCGAGCGTTTCTGGAAGCGCTGGGTGAATACAACGCCCGACATGCGGGCGGGGCGCTTCCCGCCCAGCGAGCTGGCGCCGTCCGGGTTCACCACGGCCTCTTCGGGAGTGACGATCTATCGTGGTGCTGCGTTTCCCCCGGCCTACCGCGGCAACGCCTTTACGGGCGAGCCGGCGAACAACCTCGTTTGCCGTCACATCCTCGAACCCGCGGGCGTTGGCTTCCGCGCGCGTCGCGCTGGCGACAAGCAGGAGTTCCTTGCCTCCAGCGACAACTGGTTTCGCCCGGTGAACTTTCTCAACGGGCCAGACGGCTGCCTGTACGTGCTGGATATGTATCGAGAGGTGATCGAGGACGACAGCGCCATCCCGGACGATATCCTGCGGCACCTGGACCTGACCAGTGGCCGGGACCGGGGCCGCATCTACCGAATCGTCCCCGAAGGTTTTCAGCGTCCCCCGCAGCCGCGTCTCGGCCGGGAGGACACGCGCGCCCTGGTGGCACTGCTCGACCGGCCCGATGCCTGGTGGCGCGAGACAGCCCAGCGCTTGCTCGTCGAGCGCCGCGATCCGGCGGTCGTGGAACCACTGCGGGCGCTCGCGCGCACGGCCGCTCGTTCCGAAGCCCGGCTGCACGCTTTGTGGACGTTGGAAGGTCTGGGCGCCCTCGATGAGGAAACCCTACTCGGCGCGCTCGAGGCTTCCGAGGCACGGCTACGGGAGCATGGGCTGCGTCTGGCGGAAAGCCGGCTCAACGACGCCCAGCGCTTGCGCGACCAGGTGCTGGCGCGAGCGACGGACGCGGCGCCCCGGGTTCGTTTCCAGACGGCGCTGACGCTGGCAGGGGCGAAGGACCCGCGTGCCGCGGAGGCGCTGGCAACCATCGCACGCCGGGACGCCGACGAGCCGGCGTCGCGCCTGGCCGTGCTGATCGGCTCCTCCAACCATGCCGGTGCATTGTTCGCGGCTCTCGCCAGCGATGAGCCGTTCCTGCGTCGCTCCGCGGGACTCGAGCTACTGAAGCAACTGGCGCAAGTCGTCGGCGCACGCAACCAGCCGGGTGAGCTCGCCACTGCACTCGCGGCGATGGCGGCACCGAACCCGGGCGCGCAGGACCCACGTACGATTGCCCTGGTCCGCAGCCTGGCGGACGGCCTGCGCCAGGCCAGGAACCCGCTGCCCGACGTGCTGGCCAAACTGACCGCGACCCAGCCCTCTGTCGCCGTCGCACTTCAAGCGCTCCTCCTGCGCGCGGGGGCGATTGCCGCCGCGGACCAGCAGTCCGTCGAGCGCCGTGTGGAAGCCATTGGTCTACTTGCTCATGGGACCTATGAACAGGCCACCCCTGTCTTGCTGAAGCTGCTATCGCCGCGCGAGCCGCAAGTGGTGCAACTGGCATCCGTGCAGGGGCTCGCGAACTGGCCGCGCAAGGAAGTCGGCGCCGCGCTCGTGGAGCGTTGGCGCAGCCTGAGTCCGCCCGTGCAACGCGAAGTTGCACAGGTGCTGATTCGCCGAGCTGAGCTGGTGTCGCTCCTCCTCGATGCGGTGCGCGACAAGAGGATCGCGCCGGCCGACCTCGACCCAGTCCTCATCCAAGCACTGCTGAAGTATCCCGACGACCCTTGTCGCCGCCGCGCCGCGGAGCTCCTCGCCGCGTCCCCAAAGGCCGAGCGAGCGAAGGTCCTGGCGCACTATGTCGCGGCCCTTCGGCTCCCAGGCGATGCGGGGCGCGGGGCGCAGCTCTTCACGGCAAAATGCGCCGCCTGCCACAAGCTGGGAGACCGAGGCCACGAAGTCGGACCGGACCTGGCTGCCGGCGAAAACCAGTCGGCTGAGGCGCTGCTCATCAATATCCTTGATCCCAATCGTGAGGTGAAACCGAGTTATCAGAATTACCTCCTCGCAACCAAGGACGGCAAGGTGCTTACCGGAATCATCGCAGCGGAGACCCCCTCGAGCCTTACCCTTCGCCGAGCCGAGGCGGTGGAGGAAATCGTGCGGCGCCAGGATATCGAGGAGCTGACTTCCACCGGCCTCTCGCTGATGCCCGAGGGGCTGGAAAAGGACATCGATCTCCAGCAAATGGCGGACCTGATTCGTTTTCTACTCGATTTGAAGGAGCGCCCAGCCAAGCCGTGATGACACGCGTGACTGCGCGCGAGACGGAGTGCTGGAGACGAGAAGATCCCGAAGGGGAATGCGAGGTTGGCACAGTGGGGCCGCCCCTGCGCGCGTCGGCAGACCGGCGCGTGACTTCATGGTGGGGCCAGACCCTCGAGCCGCCCGACTTCTTCGGGCTCCAGACGGAAATCGAAGACTTCGAGATCGGCCTTCATGTGGGCGGGGTCGGTGGTACCGGTCAGAGGTAGCATGCCGACGTCGAGGGCGAACCGGAAAACCATCTGGCTGACGGTCCGACCGTGGCGTTTGGCGATCCGGGCCCATTCGGAGCGGGCCAGCGCCTCGCGATTGGCGGTGAGCAGAGAGAAGGCCTGGTATACCAGTCCGTTGGCGGCGCAGAATTCCCGGACGCGACGATCCCAGCCCCGGACGGCGTAGCACCGGTTCTGAACGAAGCGGGGTCGGACCCGTGCCTGCTGGCAGAGGCTCTGGAGTTGTTCGAGGGTGACGTTGCTGACGCCCAGCAGGCGAGCCCGGCCGCTGTCGTGGATGGCTTCCATCGCTCGCCAAGCCTCCCAGTCGGCCGGAGCCAGACCGACCCGCTGGGTAGGGCCGTGCAGCAAGTAGGAATCGATCACCTCGGTGCCCAGATGCTCGAGCGAGCTGGCAAACGACTGTTCAACCTGGATCAGGACGGGGGCCTCCGGATCGTAGGGCAGGCGGTCATCCTGCCCCCGCCGGAAGGTGAACTTGGTTTGTAGGAACAGATCATCCCGGGCCAGCAGACCGCTCGCGGTCGACGCCGCGATGGCCTGCCCGACCGCGGCTTCGTGGTAATGGCGGCGCTGGTTGGCGGTGTCGATGCCTCGAAAGCCCTGCTGCACAGCAAGCTCGGTCAGGCGCTGCGTCTGGTCCTCCTTCCAGGCGGTCCCGTACAGGAAGCGGGGCACTCGAACGCCTTCGATCGACAAGCTCCGGTCGGACATCGGCTTCTCCTGTTGGGGGATTCCTTGCCCTGTTTATTCTATCGGCGGGGTTCCTCTCCTCCTCTTTTGCAACGATAAGGCGCTACAGGGGTCTGGCGCCTGACTCGGCCAGATGACCCTCCCAAACTGCTTCGCGGCCCAACGACCTAGCTCCGCACGTCGCCACGTCCGCATTTCGCTCTATCAGGAGCGAATCGCCGAACTCGTGCGTGCGGTAGCCATGCGCGCCCAGTTCGTCGTTCGCGCGGCCCAGCGTCACGTCGTCCGTGAACGCCCGCAGCAACTCGTAGTGGCTGGTGCCAGGTTCGTGGGTGCCGGAGAGGAGCGCATCGACGACGCACAAGCGAGTTGCCGCCCCGACTCGCTGCGTCGCCAGTCCCTCGCCGGCCCGCACGCAGGCGTCGCACATCGCCGCATGTTCGAGGGCACGCACGACGGTCGTGCCTATCGCGACGATGCGTCCTCCGCGCGCCCGCACCCTACGGATCGCAACGGCGGTAGCCAGCGGAATGCGGTAGGGTTCATCGAACGGCAACCGCCGGTCCAGTCCATCGTCCCCCGTGGATGAGACGCCGGCCGCGTGCGTCGTGTCAACTTTTCAGCAGGTGGGTTGAAGTCCCGTGTTCGCAAGTCCAAGACGCCAAGAGGACGCCGGGCGGGGTCGCCAGGTGCTTCCTCGCGCACGGCGACACGGCTCGCTCATCCCCACCACGGCGAGAGGCAGCCTGGCCGGTTTTCGAGACCTCGATGCAGCCGGGGCTTCCTGCGGCTCGACACCGTCACCAGGTACTGCTATACTCCTCATCTTGTGGACTTCGACAGGGCACCAGACGGCTGCCTGCCCCCTCGCCCCATGTTCTCCCGCCAGTGATGGAACCGTTCGCGCGAATCCTGATCGGCTATCACGGTTGTACCGAGGACTTTGCCCGCGAACTGCTCCTGGGCACCAAGGTCATCGCGGACTGGCGGCCCAGCACGAACGAGTGGGACTGGCTGGGACACGGCATCTACTTCTGGGAGCACTCCCCCGAGCGGGCCCTCCGGTGGGCACAGGAGAAGTTCTCCCGCGGGGGAGAGACACCGGCTGTTCTGGGAGCTGTTGTTCAACTCGGGCGTTGTTTCGATCTGCTCAATGAAGCGGTCACCGCCATTTTGGCCAGTGCCTACCAGAACCTGGTCCAGACGTACGCAGCTCGGGGCCTGCCGCTGCCTGCCAACCGGGGACCCGAAGGCAAGCGCCGGGAACTGGACTGCCTGGTTCTCAACGACTGTTTGGGCGGGCTGAACAACGCGGGACTGGCGTACGACACGGTGCGCGGCGCCTTTCTGGAAGGGGATCCGGTCTACCCCGGAGCCGGCATTCGCCGGGAGACGCACCTTCAGATCGCCGTGCGCAATCCCGATTGCATTCTGGGCGTGTTTCGGCCAAACTTAAAGAGGTGATTGCTATGCTGGAATACCTTACCCCGCGAGAAATAGCCGACGAGGCTCTGGAGGCCCTTCGCCGAGCACCGCCGGAAACTCCGCGCGAACACTTCGCCCGCCTGGTCCGCATGGGCCTCATCGACACGCGCGGGCGCCTGACCCGGCTTTACGGCGGCGAGGCCGAGCCGGAAATCGAGAAGGCCGACGAGCTGGCTCGACCGAACGGAAACGCCGGCTGAGACACGTGGATCGCAAACCAGCTCTCCGCGGCGACCTTGCCCACGAGCACGGCGGCGGGGCTGGGCCGCTGCCGCCGTCGGCATGGGCATCGGTTCGCCGCGTCGGTCCCCTTGCGGTCACGGCTTCTGTGGCAGCGGCGTGGCGTCCCAGATCTTCACCGCGCCGTCCGGGCCGTTGCTGGCCAGACGATGGCCGTCGGGGCTGAAGGCCACCACGCTGCTGTCCCAACGGGAGTGCCCCTGGAGGGAGAGGAGTTCCTGGCCGGTCTGCGCATCCCACACCTTCACTCGCCCTCCGTCGTCGGCACTGGCCAGGCGTTTGCCGTCCGGGCTGTAGGCCACGCTCGTAACTTCACCAGTGTGCCCCTTGAAGGCAAGGAGTTCCTGACCGGTCTGGGCATTCCACACCTTCACCGATTTATCCCCAGAAGCGGTGGCCAGGCGTTTGCCGTCCGGGCTATAGGCCACGCTCGTGACCTTGGCGGTGTGTCCGTTGAGGGTGATGATCTCCCGGCCGGTCTGGGCGTCCCACACCTGCAACGCGCCAGGCCCCGAGCCCGGTCGGCCTTTGCCGCCCGAGGCCAAGCGTTTGCCGTCCGGGCCAAAAGCCACGCTAGCGACCGCGGAGGCAGCCGCTCCCGAGAGAGT
>JBGQLF010000299.1:0-9124 GCA_041499985.1 Gemmataceae bacterium | reverse complement strand
GCTTTTCGGGGGCTCTTCCGTTTTCAGGTGCGGAGTCCGCAACGTAGAACGGAATTCATTCCGTTCGCAACGCGCCCGAACGGAATGAATTCCGTTCTACGCACCCAAAAACGGAAGAGCCTTTTCGGGATGTACGTCCGGCTCATGACGCAAGCAACTCGCTGACGTCATGGCCGTGCTGCCTGAGCAGGGCCGCAGCTTGGGCACGAACCAGTAGGTGCCGCTCGTACTGGCGCACCAGGTCCGCCAGCCTTTGCGCTTCCGCCTCCGCCAGTCCCTCACGCTGCCGCTTGTGGTGCAGGTCCTCCAACTCGGCACTCACATCGGCGGCCAGCCGGCCGCGCGCGGCGTTCCACAGGGCAGGATCATCCAGCGTCTGGAGCGATTGCAGGACCTCGGCCAGGTCCCCGGCCAGCGCCGCGCCGGCGGGCACGACGGCGGTCAATAGCACCTCCAACGTCTCCTCCTCGACCGACCGCCGCGCCTGTTCGGCCTGACGCTTGAGGTGCTGGTAGAGCGTGTCGGGAAGGTTCAGACTTACCTGTTGGGTGGACATCGCCGGTTTCCTTGCCCTTTTGGTCTTGGCAGTTTTCTCTGATTATACAACGGAAACGAAGCAAGCTGGATTTCACCGGGACTCATCCGCAGGTGCACCGTCCTCGAGAGAGTAAATGTCTTCGCGCGGATCACTCCAGTCGGCTGCCCAGGCGCGGGCAACTCCCTTCGTCCAACGCGCGGCATCTTCATGGTCAGCGGAGGAGCTGAATTCGACAATGACTCTCACAGGTCCGGGCCGCACACTCTCCGGTACCTGAATGCAGAGCCGATGTTGGTCATCCACGTGGCCAAGTAACTCAATCGTCTTCATAGGACGCTCCTCTCAAAAGGAGGGTTCTTCAACGGGGAGTATCCGCGGAATGAACTCTTGCCTGACTCGACCCTCGACTTCAGGGTTTCCGAAGCCTACTGCTCATAGCGCTTGGAGAGGATCTGGCCACTGAACGGATCGATTACGTAGTGGGGCCCGCCTCCCACAGCCATACGGTTTTTTAATTCATAATCCACATGCCAGCCATCCAGCTCCAAGGCCAGGACGATGCGATAGCCGCTGAGATTCCCGTATGCCTTCTCTGCATCTAAATGGGCAATCTTCAATACTTGGTCGCCCGACAAAACGGGCTTGCTAGATTCTTGAGCCGAAGTACTCGTTGTCATCAGCCTGTCCTCCGTTTGCGACAGGTAAGGTGTCATGCAATTGCTGAGCTTTTTCTCTAGATAGCCTAGAATCTCACACTGGATAGCCTGATCCTCCCGCTAGTCCACACCGCCGACTGGCCGGTCCTACCAGATGAACACCCACGTCCGATCGAATCAATCCCGGTAAACCGAGAAGGTCATGAACGATTCGATCCTCGTCGCTGGCCCCAGGGTCCCAACCCTCCGCACTGGGATTTGGATGCGTGTGAAAAAGGCCAACAATCAGTGACCCAGCATGGAGGGGTGGGTTTCCAAGGTCCAGTTCGGCGCGGGCGCCCGGTGGAGCACGCTGTACCGTGAGCTGGCCGGTTGTCGTGTCCATATAAATCCAACCGCCCTCTTCATGCCGGTTCAAGGGGTCGTCGGCCTGGGAATCCTTCCACGCAGCTTCGAGCGCTCGTTGAACGATCGAATGACTTTGCAGCTCTACGGCCGTCGGCGCCCGCGTTGGTGGAATGTTGCTGCTCATTCCACTCATCACTCAAACAGTGTCCCTTGTTCGCCATTCGTCTCGGTCGGCTTCGCCTTGTCCTCGCCCTTGCCTTCGACCTTGTCCCAATCGACCAGCTCGATCGGCGGCGACACCACACGAACAAAGCTGGTGCGCTTGACCGCCTCGAAGCCCTTGCCGCCCCGCGACGTCATCTCGTATTTGCCGCGCCGGAACTCCATGGTCTTGCCGCCCGTGGTCTCCACCGTCAGCGCATCGTGCCGGTTCGAGATCAACGCGCCGCCCAGGCAGGTGTCGCCCTCATCAAGCTTGATCCCCATGACGCCCTTACCCGCTCCCGAGAGCACGTTAATCTGCTCAAGGGAGAAATGGATGACATGCCCCGAAGCCGACGCCAGAAAGATGCTCTCTTCCTCGCCCAGCACCGTCGCCAGCACCACCCGATCGGCCTCGTTGAGCCGTACATAGCGCCGGCCCACCTTGGTCGAGGCCGTGCGGAACGGTGCCAGCGGTGTCCGCAGCGTTTGACCCTGGGCGGTCACCACCAGCAAGTACGGCCCCGACGGCTCGCCGTTAGTGGCCTCTCGATCAGGTGGCGTGAAGCGCTCATCCGTCGTCACCGCGTTGACGATGCGCACCTCGTCGGCCAGCCGGAAAAACTTGGCAATCGGCTCGCCGTAGCCGGAGCTGGCCGGCACCTCGTTGATGCGCATCGTATAGGCCGTGCCATCGCTGGCGAAGAAGAGGACATAATCGAGCGTGTTGCCGGGGACCACTGCAATCACCTCGTCGCCTTCCCGCACCCGCGTGCTCTCCACCGAGGTCAGCCGGCCAACGCGCTTAATCCAGCCGTCGCGTGTCAGCACGACGTTGGTATTCTCGCGGACGATGTAGGCTTCCGGATCGAAATCCAGGGCGTCCTCCGCCGAGGCCATCCGGGTCCGGCGACGGTCGCCATACTTCTCTCCCAAGGCCGCCAGCTCATCCTTGACCACGCCCCAGAGTTTCTTGTCGGAACGCAAGATCGCCTCGATGCGCCCCGCTTCCGCGGTCTTTTCCTTCAGCTCGTCGAGAATCTTCTTGATCTCGAGCTGAGCGATGCGGTACAGCTGCGCCTCGAGGATGGCATCGGCCTGCACTTCGTCCAGCTGAAAGGTCTTAATCAACTTCGCTGCCGCATCCGCTTTGCCTTCGCTTTCGCGGATCAGGCGGATCGCCTTATCCAGGGCGTCGAACAGGATGCGGAAGCCTTGCAGAATATGGATGCGTTTGCGGAGCTGTTCCAGCTCAAATTCGAAACGGCGCCGGACGGTCGTGAAGCGGAAGTCAAGGAAATGGCGCAGCATCGCCTTCAAGCCCAGGCGTTCGGGCCGCAGCGTGCCATCGGAACCCGGCACCAGGCAGGTCATGTTGTAGGCAAAGTTCTCCTGGAGCGCCGTATGCTTGTAGAGGTAGGCCATGACCACAGTGGCGTCGGTGCCGTTCTTGACCTCCAGGACGATGCGGATGCCTTCCTTCTCGTTCGATTCGTTGGCCAGGTTGGTTACCTGCGGCAGCTTGCGCGTGGCGATGATCTCGCCGATGGCCGACTCCAGGTTGCCCTTGTTGACGCCGTAGGGAATGGAGGTAATGACGATCTGTGGGTGTTTGCCGACCTCTTCGACCTTCCACTCGCCCTGTACTTTGATGCTGCCGGAGCCTTCCTCGTAAATCTTGCGCAGCGCCGTCCGATCGGTGACAACTTTGCCTCCCAAGGGGAAGTCGGGCCCCTTGATGCGGTTGAGCAGCTCGGCCGTGGTCGCTTCCGGATCTTCGATCAGATGCACCGCCGCCTTGATGACCTCGCCCAAGTTGTGTGGCGGGATATTGGTAGCCAAGCCGACGGCGATGCCCGAGGTACCGTTGACCAGCAGGTTGGGAAACTGAGCCGGCAGGACCACCGCCTCTTCGCGGGTGTTGTCGTAGTTGGGGCGCAGGTCGATAGTGCGCTGGCGCAGCTCGGCCATCAGGTGCTCGGACAGCGGGGCGAGCTTGGCTTCCGTGTAGCGCTCCGCGGCCGGCGCATCGCCATCGACGGAGCCAAAGTTGCCCTGGCCATCAACCAGCGGCTCGCGCATGACGAAATCCTGAGCTAGGCGGACCAGGGCTTCGTAGGCAGGGACCGTCCCGTGCGGGTGATAATTGCCTGTCACATCGCCGACAATCTTGGCGCACTTGCGCGGCCGGCCGTCGGCATGCAAGTGCAGGTCATGGTACATCGTGTACAGGATGCGCCGCTGCACCGGCTTGAGGCCGTCGCGCACGTCTGGCAGAGCTCGGGAGGTGATGACCGAGAGAGCATAGTTGAGATAGCGTCGGCGTGTTTCCTGGCTGATCGAAATCGGTTGAATGCTTTCCGGCATGAAAATCCTTCTCCGCAAACCCCTTCGGTCCTTGCTTGACAGCACCATTTTAGCAGGAAAGGGCAGTTCAGACCCAGGCCAGTTGACGGGCAGAAACTAGCTGACCGTTTCGTCAATCCTTCGCCAGTCGGCGCCGTAGACGAGCGCCAAAGCGCCAGGGAGGGATTCACCGTAATCCTCGCTGGCGCTTCGGCGCTCGTGATCTGGCGGCGAGCTTACGAAACGGTCATCTAGACCGGCGGCCTTCTTACGACGCCTCCCAGGGCAGAGAGGACGGCCAGAACGATGAAGATAAAGAACAAGATCTTGGCCCCTTCCCAGGAGTAGGCGGCCACGCCACCAAAGCCAAGGAAGGCAGCGACCAGGGCGATGACCAGGAAAACCAGCGCCAACCGTAACATGTTCAGTCCTCCGTTGCAGAAAGCGAATGCCAGGGAGGCGACCTACGAGAACCGCTCGACAAACCCAGCGCGGGGGTCCCCTCCCAATTGCTTCACCGTTCTGCTTGTGAAGCGAAACTCAACCGAAGCACATGCCATGCCAATTCTTGTGCTTGGCGGTCCTACCCGCTTTCGTCCTTCTGTTGACGTGGGGTTTTCTCCGGGCGTGTGATGCGCCTTCTGGGACGCAGTTTGGACAGCTGAGCAGTTCGTTGCCTGTTTCAAGGCAGACGCTGGGAGAATGATCGACTCAAGAGGATCGCGGACCACACGGGTGCGGCGAAGACCAGCCCGGGACGCAAACTGCTTTAGTTTCTTGCCACTTCGGGCAATCGGCTAAGGATTCGCTATCCACTGCGGTACATTTTGGACGAGCAACTGGTACGGAATTTGCGAATCTCTGCGATTAAGCGCAGGAACAGCCATGAAACCCCATTGCCTCAGCCAGTTGACCAAGCGGAACGTCGCCGCCATCGCTCAGATGGACAAAGCATCCGAGGAACAACGGACCTTTGGAGAGCGAATGGCCGACGGTATCGCCGCCACCGTAGGAAGCTGGCCCTTTCTCATGATCCAGACCATCCTCCTGGCGATCTGGGTTGTGCTGAACGTCGTTGCCTGGGCTTACCAGTGGGACCCCTATCCGTTCATCCTGCTCAATCTGCTGCTGTCGTTCCAAGCGGCGTACGCCAGTCCTATCATCATGATGAGCCAGAACCGGCAGGCCAAGCTCAATGAGCGCCGCAACCACCTGGACCTGCAAATCAACCTGCTGGCGGAGCAGGAGGGAACTGAAATCCTCCGCCTGCTACGGAAACTCTGCGACCAAGCCGGCGTCGCCATCGAAAATGAGTCGTCGCTGAGGGCCTTGGAACAGGCCACCAAGCCGGAGAACCTCGTTCATCAAATGGAGCAAGCCACTGAATGCGCGGCAAATGGCGACCAAGCACCGCCCAGGACACCAGTTGCGTGATGACAGTGCGCGCAGCAGCCAGCGGCACGGGTGATGTTGGTGATCATTCTGGTCCCAGAACTTCATCCCTTCTTCCGCAGCGATGGAGTTGACTGGGCATCAGCCAATCCGAAGAACGGGTGGCCGAGTCGAAAGAGCAGGTGGATGACGCAGCCAAGACCATTCAGAACAATGGGTAGCCATCCTGCCGGCGGCGCAAAACTCACGGGGCAAACCATGCCTGCCAAAAATGAACACCTACACGGCAACGCCCCGGATAAGGCGTCGGTTGCCTTGCTGCTGATCGACGTGATCAACGACCTGGAGTTTTCCGAAGGGGAGCAACTCCTACCGTAGGCGCTGTCGATGGCCCGCCCAGGGAGTGCACGCGATCAGCTCAAATCAAACTGCAACTCCGACAGCGTGCGGTACACACCGTTTGCCCTCTCCACCAGTTCCGCGTGCGTGCCGGCTTCCACCGTTTCGCCATCCTTGATCACGTAAATGCGATCGGCGGTGCGTACGGTCGCCAGCCGGTGGGCGATGATAAACGACGTCCGCCCCTGCATGAGCACATCCAGCGCCTGCTGCACCAGGCTCTCGCTTTCCGAATCGAGCGAACTGGTGGCCTCGTCCAGGAGGAGAATCGACGGGTTTTTGAGAATTGCCCGGGCGATCGCCACTCGCTGGCGTTGGCCGCCGGAGAGCTTGATCCCGCGTTCGCCGACCAGCGTCTGATAGCCCTCGGGAAAACTACTAATGAAGTCGTGCGCGTTGGCCAGCTTGGCCGCGGAGATGATCTCAGCTTCACTGGCGCCCGGCTTGCCATAAGCGATGTTCTCCGCGATCGAGCCGCCAAAGAGCAGCACGTCCTGCGGCACGATCGCCATCTGGCTGCGCAGCTCCGGCAGCGCATATTCTCGTGCGTTCTTGCCAGCGATCAAGATTTGGCCTTGGTCCGGATCATAGAAGCGCAGCAGCAGGGCCACGATCGTGGACTTGCCCCCACCGCTGGGTCCCACCAGGGCGACCCGTTCGCCCGCCCGTGCCGTCAGCGCGATCTCTTTCAATACCCGAACTTCTTTCCGCGAGGGGTAGCTGAACACGACCTGGTCGAACACCACATCCCCGGACAGGCGGAGACCAGAGACAGGGAGAGGGGAAGCCGGCTCTCGGTCTCCTTGTCTCCTTGTCTCCGCCAGCGGCTCGGGAGTTTCCCGAAGCAATTCGCGCACCCGATGGCTGGCGCCGATGGCACGCTGAATTTGACTATACAGCTCGGCAAACGATCCCAGGGCACCGGCGACAAACATGGTGTAGAGCATGAAGCGGGTCAGCTCGCCGGCACTCAGCTCGCCGCTCTGCACCAGGCTCGACCCATACCAGAGCACGAACACAATGCCACCGAACAGAGCAAAGACGATGAACGAAACAAACGCGGCCCGGTACCGTGCTCCCCGCAGCGCCGTTTCCAGGAACACTTGCAAACTGTGGTGATAGCGGGCCAACTCGTAGCCCTCGTTCACGAACGCCTTGACGTTGGCGATGCCTTGCAGCGTTTCCTCGATGATCACACTGCTGTCGGCCAGCTTGTCCTGAGCGTCCCGCGAGGCTCGCCGGATGCGCCGGCCCAGCAGCATCGCCACGCCAATCAGCGCGGGCAGCGAGGACAGCATGACCAGGGTCAACGTACCGGAGGTGAACACGATCAGGACGACACCCCCAGTGAGCAGAGTCAGTTGCCGTAAGAAATGCGGGACGGTGCCGATGAGCGTATCCTGAATCTGGGCGAGGTCCGCGGAAATGCGGCTGGTCAGTTCGCCGACGCGGCGCTGGGCGAAGAAGGCCATCGGCAGGCAGATCAGGCGGGCGTAGGTATCGCGGCGCAGGTCGGCCAGGCTGCGCTCGCCGACGGCGTTGAACCAGATCGATTGCACAAACGAGAAACAGGCCTGAAGAGCGAGCACGACCAGCAGCACCACGGCGATGGCGTTGATGTTGCCGGCCCAGAAGCCCGGCGCCTCGCCTACCCGAACCGCCAGCGCTCCGTCGATGAGGTTGCCGATCACATAGGGCAACACCAGCGACAGGAGGCTGGTACAGACCAGGGCCGCGAGAGCGGCGACAAACTTGTATTTGTAGGGCAATAGGTACGCGAACAGGCCCAGGACTTCCCGTAGGGTTTGGCGGGTAATCTTGACCGGTGGAGCCTCTTCCTCGACACGTGGGTGATGATTGCGGGAGTATCGAGCCATCTTCTTCTCAATCGCGTGATGAACGTGCCGTTGGAGCTTGTTCCAGCTGCGCCACGCGCATAAGGTAAGCGCCGTCGTCCAACGAGCCTGTGAATTGTTACTCTAAGAGAAATGGACCCATGAGCCAACGTCCCCTGGTCGTCCTGACCGATTACTTGACCGAGGCCGGCGCGGAAAAACAAGTGCTGGATGACTTGGCCGACCTGAGATTCTTACAGACCAACGATGAAACGGATATCCTCTCACTCGCTCCCACGGCCGATGTTCTGCTCGTCCTTCATGATCTCCTCAAGCTGAGCGAACGTACAATTTCCCAGCTGACCAAGTGCAAGGGAATCATTCGCTGCGGCGTCGGTTTCGACAATATCGATCTCGTGGCGGCCGGCAAACGGGGCATCGTCGTATGCAATGTGCCCGATTATGGCACGGAAGAGGTCGCTGACCACGCGTTACTCCTGCTGCTGGCGATCGCCCGCCGCTTGGTGCCGGCCGACAGGAGCGTCCGTACCGGTGGCTGGGACCCGACCACGGTCTTTGGGGCACCCCGACTCCGCGGCAAGACGCTGGGTCTGATCGGTTGTGGCCGTATTGGCTCGGCGATGGTGCTGCGGGCCAAGGCATTGGGGATGCGCGTGGTCATCTACGACCCCTACAAGCCGGATGGCATCGAGAAGGCCCTCGGTGTGCAGCGCTGCCATCGGCTGAGCGAACTGCTGCCGCAGGCCGAGTTCCTGAGCCTGCACTGTCCCTTGACGCGCGAGACGCGGCACCTCCTCAATGCCCAGACACTGGCGCAGCTGCCGCATGGCGCCTACGTGGTGAATACGGCTCGCGGACCGTGCCTGGACCTGGCCGCGCTGCTCGCTGGTCTGGAAACTGGCCGGATCGCTGCTGCCGGACTGGATGTGGTCGAGCGCGAGCCCCTGGACGATGACCGCATCCGCCACCACCCGCGCATCGTGCTCACGCCGCACGCCGCCTTCTATTCGATGGAAGGGTTCGTCGAAATGCGTACCAAGACGGCTCAGGAGGCTCGCCGTATCCTGCTCGGCGAGGCGGTGCGCAATCCGGTCAACCTACACTGCCTGAGCAATCCGCGTTGCGAAGTACCGCGGTTGTTGCCGCCTGATGCCTCGTAGAGTCGCAACAGACCTTCGTGGTGCAGGCGGCTCGCCTGCTGGGGGAAGTAAGCAGGCAAGCCGCCTGTACCACGGATCGGTTACCCAGTTTTGGACCAGGCTTGCGCCAAGATAACTTGGGAAAGGGGGAAAGATGTAACGACTACACCTGGAAACCTTTCGTTGGAGCCCTGTGGGTAACCAATCCCACCCGGTAGAGCTTGGCCGGCAGCCGGAAGCGAGTCTTGC
>JBGQLF010000298.1:0-9127 GCA_041499985.1 Gemmataceae bacterium | reverse complement strand
TGGCGAGGCTCGGGCAGCACAAGCTGGAGGGAACATAGCCGCGCGTGAAGGTCAGGCTGGCGAAGGCCAATTGGTCGAGATGGGGCGTCTGAACGTGAGCGTGCCCCTGAAAGCCGTAGTCGCCGGCGCCCTGATCGTCGGAGATAATGAGGACGATATTCGGTTGCTCGGGCTGAGCTCCATCGCTGGCGCGGAGCGCTGCCGGCGAAGCGAGTAACAGAGCGAAGACGAGCTTGGCTGAGAGTCTCATAGTTTGCCGGTCATTTCGATTTCAAATCAAAGTTGGCGACGTTCGGGCCCGGCTTGATGTCCGCCACCAGCTCCGACCGCCTGTTGTACCTGGCGGGTACAACTTCTTTGGCGCTGATCAGCGTGGGGTCGTTGGACTTTTCGCCGGTAGCGCGGAGGGCGCGAATCTCGACGCGAAAGGCGCCGGTGCCCAGGCCGCCCGACGCGGGAATCGCGTACTCCCCGCCGGCGATGGTCGCCCAACCGGCCTGTTTCTGGCCGTCAGCCTTGGGGACGAAGCTGATGTTGCCGTCTTCCAGCGGCGCGCCGTCGAGCGTGACTCTGCCACTGACGGTCGCTCCCGCCGGCGCGCAGCCCGCGACGGACGCCAGAGCCGCCAAGCCCAGCACCGCCACTGCGCAGTGTAGCCGACGGCGGGCTGAGCGGCCGAAATGAGATATTTTCAATCTTTCATTCCAAATCAAGCGCGGACCACCCCTCAAAAATCGCCAAGCGTCTCACCGCCATTGATCGACAACAGCGCCCGCCAGGTAGCCAGCGTGATGTTGTCGCTGACGTAGCGGACGGAGCCATCGGCGAGCAGGACGTGGACGCCGTTGCCGTGCAGGCTGCGCGAGGCGCAGGTCTCCGTTCCGGTCGCGGCAGACACCCAGGGACGGAACCGGTCGTTGTTGGGCACCGACTTGCAGCCTTGGGCCGCGTTCGGACAGCGGTCGGGCAGCGTGCTGTTCGGGGCCAGCTCGGCGAACAGAAATTGAAACGCGGCCTGATCGCCCCAGATGAATCCGCGGGCATCGTTGTTGTCCATGCCGCCCAGCCCCTCGGCGATGGCCGCCGAGTTGGACGTGCCGTCGGTAATATCAGCGATTCTGGTCGGAATATTCGCACCGAAGAACGCCTTCGCAATCTTCGATCGGCCGTACGAAGCGTCCAACACGTCGCTGGTCTGAAACCCGTGCCAGATGCCAAAGTAGTTGCTGCGATAGTAGTCAATTTTCACCGTGGGCTGAAGGTACGTCGGATAGGCGTTGTCCGTCGGACACTTCAAATGCCGCATCGGCAAAGTGGTGACGGGGATGTTGGCAGTCGAGGTGAACCACGCGTTGCCCGTCGAGCCCGCGAAGTTCACCAGGTTAATCAGGCCGGCCGCGTTGTTCTGTTCTACATACGGAAACAGCAGGCAGTGAAAGGTAAAGCGCGGCGGTGAAAAGGCCACGGTCGTGGAGTTCCAAATGACCCCGGGCGGAAAGCTGAGATTGACGTTCTCATAGTTGTGCAGGGCCAGGCCCAATTGCTTCAGGTTGTTCTTGCACGATATGCGGTTGGCGGCCTCGCGGACTTTCTGGACCGCGGGCAGGAGCAGACCGATCAGCACCGCGATGATGGCAATGACCACCAACAGCTCGATGAGCGTGAAAGCTCGTCTCAATTGCCTTGTGGAGCGCATGAACAGACCTCTGGAGTAAGAGCTGTCAAGAGGGCAATCACATCTGAGGACATTGGCCGGCACCGCCAATCGGACTTGCCGACCGCGGAGCCTCTCCAACGCGAGCGATGTACGAAACCTGGAGGGCGGCGGGACTCATTCCCATACCACAACCCGTTAACATAGGCGCTGGCCGGGATAGAGTCAAACGAGAATCCGGGGAGAAGCTAAACGCCTAAACGCCGGTGAGCGTCTTAAAAGTTGGTGGAGTTTTTGTACACAAAGACCTGGATCGCTGTGTCGGCCGGAAACTCACCCATGCCACGGAGGCCACACTATGCCCTCTTCGCTACGCAGAGCCACGAGATCCAGTCTGCTGGGAAAAAGGTCGGGTGGTCCTGCTTCGAGCGCCTGGCAGCGTGCGGGCTTAGGCTGCTGTTTTCGTTTCCCTTGAGAGGGACGCGGAGCGTGGTGCGAGGCGAGAGAAAGGCATGTTCCATGAAAAACCCAACGGTCGATGAGCAGCATGCCGGGTTCGATCGGACCGGGTTGTCGGGCGCCGGTCAGAGGCCGGCCCGGGTGCGATCATCCCCTGGCAGGCACGGCTGAAAACAACGCGACGAGCCCCTCTGCCATGGTTGGGTGCGTCAGCACCATGTCCCGCAGCATCGTGTAGGGCAGCCCGGCTGCTATCGCGACCTGGACGGCGGCCATGACTTCCCCGGCCTCGACTCCGAACGCGGTGAAGCCGAGGATGCGGTCGCCGTCCTGCTCGATCAGCGCCTTCAGAAAGCCCCGCGTCTCGGATAGCGTCCGCGTCCGCAGCACGGCCAGCATGGGGATTTTCGCAAGGCGGTAGGCGATGCCGCGGTCCTTTGCTTCCGCCTCGCTCAGCCCGACCCGTGCGAGCTCGGGGTCGGTGAACAGGCAGAACGGCACCTGCCGCCCGGTCGTCACGCGATTCCCCCCGGCGAGGTTGTCCAGGACTACCCGGAAGTCGTCGAAGCCGATGTGGGTGAAATAAGGGCTGCCGGCACAGTCACCCACCGCCCAGACGTCCTTGGCCGTGGTCTGCAACCGCTCGTTGACCCGGACGTGCCGACGCTCGTCCGTCTCGACCCCCGCCGTCTCTAGCCCGATGCCGTCCGTGTTCGGGGTGCGCCCTCCCGCGACCAGGAGGTGGGTGCCTTCGATCACGACCTCTGCCCCGCCGTACGCCGCGTGCAGCCGGACGGACTCTCCCGACACCCCCTCCACGCGGCGCACCGTGGCCCCGGTCGCGACTGCGATCTCTTCATCCCTGAAGACTTTTTCGATCGCCTCGGTCACGTCCCGGTCTTCGCGGTGGATCAGGGAGCCGTTCCGTTCGACAACCGTCACGCGGCTGCCGAGCCGTCGCATGGCCTGGGCCAGTTCGAGCCCCACGTAGCCGCCGCCCAGGACGATCAAGTGTCCGGGGAGGTGATCCAATTCCAGCGCCTCGATGTGCGTCAGCGGCCTGGCCTCCCGCAGTCCGGGCGTGTCGTCGATCCGGGCGCGCGACCCGGTGTTGATGATGACGGTTTTGCCCCGCAGGGTCCGCGTCCCGCCGGCGCAGAGCGCAATTTCGATCGTCCTCGGCGCGACGAAGCGGCCGTTTCCCATGACGATTTCCGCCCCGCTGGCCTTGAACTTGCCGTGGTGCATCTCCATCAGACCGTCGATCATTTTCCGCTTGCGGTCGCGCACGGCGGACATGTCGATCTTCCAGCCCTCTGTGGCGATGCCGAACTCCTCGCTGCGGCGGAAGTAGGAGGCGACCTTGGCGCTGTGGATGACGTTCTTGCTGGGCAGGCAGGCGATGTTCGGGCAGGAACCTCCGAGGTGTTTTCGCTCGATCACGGCCGTTCGCTTGCCCTCGGTAGCCAGCGTCCAGGCGAGATATTTGCCGGCCTCCCCGCTCCCAAGCACGACGACGTCATAGTCCTCCGGTTCGGCCATCATCTTCCTCCCGGCTGCTGGTGTTGGCCCCCGTAGCCCGATGCCTTCGATGCGGGATTTACTTCTCGCTCGCCGCCCGCCTCCTCCGCCCGCTGAGCAGGTAGATGTCCGAGCGCACCTCGGTGAGCGGGTCGCCGGACGAGTCGATGCCATCGACCCGCGGGACGGGGTCGAAGATGATCTTTCGCCTCTCCGGTTCCTGGTCATCGACGCGGGCAGTCAAGGTGAGGGTGCCAAAGGGAAGCTCCACGCGGTCGTCCGGCCAGGTGACGCTGGCGTCCGTCACGTCGTCGCCGTCTGCGGCCAACTGCACGAACACGCCGAGCCGGACCGGCCCCTCCGACAGCCTCGGGCCGATCTCCTCGAAAAGGAAATTCGCGGATTTCCGGGCGGCCTCCTCGTTCGTGAGATACTCGGTCCCCGCCTCGGGCCGGATGCGGAACCGGCCGTGTCGGCTCACGCCCTCGGCGTTCGTGAACCGGAAGGCCGTGACCGCGAAGAATGCCTCTCGGGCGAAGCTGGTCGGGATCGGCTTGGCCGCTTCGACGAACCGCTTCGCGTTCGGGTGCGTGGCAACGAAGGCCCCCATCGCCTCGGGCTTGCCCGCCCCGAAGGCGGCCGCGGCGCGCAGGAACTCCAGGAACTCCTCCCCAGTGCGGACGGGGAAGCCGTTTGTGGAATGGGCAACGATGTCCGTGTGGGCGTGGTCGGCCAGGTGGAAGCGAACGGCGATTCCTCGCGGGCCGGACCGTTGCGGGTTGTTGTCGGGGATCGTCGGCACGCCCGTGGAATCCGAATAGCGGACGGTGACGGGGGTGGACGGCTGGCGCGCGTGGGGGGCGCGGGTCAGCTTCGCCGCCTCGGGCGACGGCGTGAACGTGCCGGAGCACATCAACCCCTTGGCGTGGGCGGGCCGGAAGCCGGGGTGCAGGCCGGACAGCGTGTCGAGGGCGCCGAGTAGCCGCTCGGCAAGGGCAAGATTCGTATAGGTGCCGGCTGGCATGGGTACCTCCCTGGAAGGCAAACCACCCTGGCGGGACGAGCACTGCCTTCATGCGCCTCGTCCCGCTCGGTTCCGGGGCCCGCGGCGGCAAGGCCGCTCAGGCGAAAAAGAGCCGGACGTTGTCATGATATGGCGGGCTGGGCCACGCGGTCAGAAGGAGACGCGGACAGCAATTCGGAAGCAACTGTCATGCCGTTAGCGCGGCCCGGGGGCAGCCTCGTTGCCCCGCTTGGTCATAGGTCGAAGCCCCTTTCTTTCGCCAGGGCCAGCGCCTCCCGGCGTTGCGCATCCGCCGCACGCTGTGGCGCACGCGGCTGGACCGCCCCCGCGATGGGCAGTTCTTCAGTCAGCCGGGTAAAGAAGTTACCACCTCAACGACTCTCTGGTCCCTGCGCGGACGGCTCCGAGACACGTTGCTGCTCTGGGCGAATGGCCCTCCAACCTCATTCCCGGCTCGAATCACCAGGCAGAGATCGTCTCCAGGCGGTCCTTCAGTCTGTAGCAACCGCCGCAGAGTTCGCCCCCACCCCCCCCGGCACGGTTTTTGCCTTACCCTTTCACCGAACGATGGACCTCGTAATAAGGAGCAAACATGGAAAACAACCTGACTGGCCATCGAAAGCCAAGGTTCGTGGTTTGGCTGGTCCCTTTCTACTCTGCCCTCGTATTGGGTGCGGGGATTGTCGGCGGCCTCTGGCTCCAGCCGGTGGATGGCCGAGGCTGGCAGGCGCTTGCGGTAGCAATGGTCGTCGCTTTGACGGCGGTCCTCGGGATCGCCTGGCAGTTACGCGCTCGTGCCGCGAGACGGTTGCAAGCCGCCATGGATGCCTTCGCCGAACGGCAGATCGCCTGGGCGCGGCAAAGGAAAGTTCCGCGCACCGCAGATTAAGCCAAGGAAAATCCACCTCCGCTTCTATACTACCCAGTGCAAGCGTCGCACAGCAGCAGGGGCTGCCCGTCCAATCAAGTAGGGCGGAGCACCAGGGCAAGGAGAAGTACCACTATGGCCAGCACGAATGATCAGCGTCCGGATGCGGCGCAAGAGGCTAGGCCGGCTCGAGTCGAAACGGTGCCCGTGGAAGCGAAGCCGGACTCGCCTCCTGCCTCAGCCGAGCGGGCTGCTCCTACGGATCTCCATGCCCCTACCCTGACAACCAGTCCCCATCCCGCCACACCGCCGACAATGTCCGCGGCCCAGCCGCCGGCGCACCCCGGGCGCAAATGGCTGCTTCTAATGGCGGCCGTGATCGGCCTGGCGGTCGGAGGATACTTCCTGGCTCCCTGGGTGGTAACCATGCTGAACACGGTGAGTACGGATGACGCCTATGTCAACAGCCACGTTACCTTCGTGGCCCCCCGGGTAGCCGGCCAGGTGAGCAAGGTCTTGGTGGATGACAATTACCGAGTGAAGAGGGGCGACATCCTGGTCCAGCTCGACAAGGAGCCTTATCAGGTTCAAGTCGCGATCAAGAAAGCGACGGTGGAGGTGGCCGAAACGAACCTGGCGGCTGCCCAGGCCCAGGTGCGCGGCCAGGTGGCCCAGGCCCGGGCCAACCGGTACAAACTCGAACACGCCATCGAGGACGTCAACACCCAGATGGCCAACCTGCGCGCCGCGGTGGCGACGCTCAAAAGCAGGAAGGCGACCCTGGAGCTGGCGCAGGCCAACCTCAAACGCGGCGAGGAACTGGCCCCCCGCGGCGGCATCAGCAAGGAAGACCTCGACCAGCGCCGCCAGTCGGCCAAGGTCGCCGAGGCGGCCGTCGAGCAAGCCCAGGAGGCGGTCTCCGCCATCCGGGTCGGCCTCGGCCTGCCCGCCAACCCGGGGCCCGGCCACGACCTTGGCGAGGTGCCCCCCGACCTCGACCAGAACTACTCCGCCGTCCGCCAGGCGCTGGCAGACATGCTCCAGAGCGCCGCCCAGTTCGGCTACCGCATCACCACCTGGGACGCCACCCCGAAACAGGCCGTCGCCGACTTCTACAAGCAGGACCCCAAGGGCGACCTCGACCGCATCTACGCCCACATCATTCCCAACGCGCCGGCTAACAAGCAGGCCGAGGCCAAACTCCTCCAGGCCCGCCGCGACCTGGAGCAGGCCGAGCTGGACCTCCGCTACTGCGACATCGTCAGCGACATCGACGGCGTGGTGACCCGCCGCAATGTCAACCCCGGCAATTACCTCCAGGTGGGGCAAAACCTGATGGCCGTCCGCTCGCTCACCGAGATCTGGATCGATGCCAACTTCAAGGAAACGCAGCTGGCGGACCTGCGCATCGGCCAGCGCGTTCGCCTCGAGGTGGACATGTACGGCAGCCGGCGGGAGTACGAGAGCCGCATCACCGGGTTCACGATGGGGACCGGTCAAACCCTCGCCCTGCTGCCTCCACAGAACGCCACGGGCAACTTCGTCAAGATTGTGCAGCGGCTGCCGGTCCGCATCGAGCTGACGGACTATGACCCCGCCAAGGAGCCCTTGTTCGTGGGCTTGTCAGTCGTCCCCTACGTGTACTACAAGGAACCGCCCACGGGGCCGAATGCCGGGGCCTTCTTGCAGCCGTTCGCCCCGCTGCCGACAGCCCCCGTCGATCCCCGCCCTTGACCCGCGGCTAGCGTGGGGCCGACAGGAAGGTCTGCCGCACGAACAGGGAGCAGGCATCATGAGCAGTGTGGCCCTTTCCTTGCCGGCTGCCGACCGCCCGGCGATCAACCCCTGGGTTGTCGCTGTCGCCGTGGTCATCCCCACGTTCATGGAGGTGCTGGACACCACCATCGCCAACGTCGCCCTGCGCTACATCGCCGGCGGCCTGTCGGCGGCGGTCATCGACAGCGAGTGGGTCCTCACCAGCTACTTGGCCGCCAACGCCACCATCCTGCCGATCTCCGGGTGGATCTCGGCCCGCCTGGGCCGCCGCAACTACTTTCTGCTGTCGATCGCCGTCTTCACCATCGCCTCGGGGTTGTGCGGCATGGCCACCAGCCTGGGGCAGATCATCCTGTTCCGGGTAATTCAGGGCCTGGCCGGCGGCGGACTCCAGCCCTCCAGCCAGGGCGTGCTGCTCGATGCGTTCCCACCCGAGAAGCAGGGCGCCGCCCAGACGATGTTCGGCGTCGCGGGCCTGCTCGCGCCGGTTGTCGGCCCGACCTTGGGCGGTTATCTCACGGTCCAGTACAATTGGCGCTGGATTTTCTACATCAACATCCCGGTGGGCGCCCTGGCTTTGCTGCTGTGCTACTTTGTCGTCGATGATCCGGATTACCTGAAGAAGGAACGGGCGGACCTGCGCCGCCGTCCACTGAACTTCGACTACATCGGCCTGGGGGTGCTCGCCCTGGTCATGTCTAGCTGGGAAATCATGCTCAGCAAGGGGCAGGAGTGGGACTGGCTGGGCGACCCCTTCTGGCGGGTGCAGACTCTGCTCCTTTTGTTTGTGCTGGGCCTGGGCAGCCTGCTCCTCCGGGAGATGCGGATCGGCAACCCGGTGGTCAACTTCCGGCCGCTGGGCGAGCGCAACTTGGCGGCCTCCTGCCTCATCATCTTCTGTGCCTACGGTGTGCTCTACGGCTACAGCACGTCCCTGCCGGGCCTGCTCCAGTCCCTGTTTGGCTACGACGCCTACGTCTCGGGGCTGGTGCAGTCGCCCGCTGGCATTTTCTCAATCATGACGCTCCTGGTTGTCGGCCGGCTCATCGGTCGGGGCACAGACGCCCGCTGGCTGATCGCTCCTGGCCTACTCATCATGGCTGCCGGATGCGGCTGGATGGCGCTGATGAACCTATACATCAGCCCGTGGCAGGTGGTCTGGCCGCGCGTGGTGTTGATCATCGGCCTGTCGATGGTCTTCGCTCCGCTCAACGTGGCAGCCTTCAAATACACCCCCAGACATTTGCGCGCGGCGGCCGTCGGCCTGTTCGCCCTGCTCCGCAACGAAGGGGGCAGCGTCGGCACGTCGATCGCCCAGACCGTCCAGGAACGGCGCGAACAGTTCCACCTGGCGCGTGTGGGCGAGTTCCTCGACCCCTTGAACCCGGTGGTGAACTCCTTCTCCGAGCAGGGCCGAGCGTTCTTCCTCCAGCAGACGGGCGACCCGGCCGGGTCCCAGCAAATGACCTGGCAAGCGCTCGCGGACCTCCGCCAGCAGCAGGCGGCCTCCCTGGCCTACTTCGACGTCTTCTGGCTGTTCGCCATCCTGGGGGTGGCCCTCGTCTTTCTGGTGCCGCTGATGAAGCGCTCGGTGGCCGAGAAGGGCGCCCACATCGGGGCGGAATAGACCCGGTAGAATGGGCGATCGGGGTCGTTCGGCGGCTTCTGCCTGTCCTTTTTCCCCTGGATTTCCTCGGTTGGCGGCGCGGGGCCGGCCGATATTTCCCTTTGGGTGGATGGTGCTTGATTTACCGGCGGCAACCGCCCCCTCACCCTACCCTCTCCCCCTGGCGGGGGGAGAGGGTAGGGTGAGGGGGCGCTGATT
>JBGQLF010000297.1:0-9147 GCA_041499985.1 Gemmataceae bacterium | reverse complement strand
CGGCCATCGCCACCAACTTGGTGTGCGGATCGGCCTGCAGCGCCTGCTCGGCCGCCCCCGTGCCGCGCCGGCCGCAGCCGATCAGACCGACCCGCAGGATGTCGCTGCCGGCGGCGTGAACAGCGGAGTGGCTCGTGAACTCCGCCGTCAGGGTGCCGGCGGCCAGCGCGGTGGTGCTACTCTTGAGAAACTCGCGTCGGGTGGTGTCCTGCCTCATCGCTTGCTCCCAGAAAAGGCCGACCGCGTGCCAGTGGCCAGGCTGGCCGCGGCCTGCTGGTAAACTGGATCTGCCGGATAGGGTACTTGTCCGCGCAGGCCACGTCAACAAAACGCGCCTTCGCGCTAGCGGGCAGCGCAGCGCCACCGGTGGCGGGTTGCCAGGCCACCCGGCCAGGGTTCTGTACGTTCCTACACAAGACGCTTACCTCCAATCTGACAGCCCCTTCTTCATGCTCTTGAATGCCGTCAGCAGGTCGAACTCTCACGGGTCAGATCCGTCTCCGATCCATTGATAACCATCTCCTCGTACTTCTGGAGCAGTGTGGTCTCGTCGCCGAAAGCGTCGATCCGTATGCTGAATGACGGTATCTTCCGATGTGCCTCGCATCCGTAGAATCGCTGGACGGGTGAAGGGGCGCCAAACGTGGGTGATTGACGCACCGCTTCCTCAAGATACACGCCATGCCAAGGTTGAGCGCGATGGCTATCGCACTTGCCGGAAAAGGATGAGTACCATGAATCGCGTCTGCTCTCTTCTCGTCGCCGTCGCCATCCTGTCCGAAGCGCGCGCCCAGGACGTCAAACGCAACATCCCCTACGCCAATCCGGCGCACGAGCGCCAGGTGCTCGATGTGTATTCACCGCCGAATGCCAAAAACCTGCCGGTGGTCTTCTGGATTCACGGCGGCGGTTGGCAAACGGGTGACAAAACGAGCGTCCAGATGAAGCCGCAGGTTTTCGTGGACAAAGGGTTCGTCTTTGTCTCCACCAACTACCGACTCTTGCCGAGTGTGGACATGGCGACCCTCGTGCGCGACATCGCCAAGTCCATCCGCTGGGTGCACGACCATATCGCCGAGCACGGAGGCGATCCGCAGCGCCTTTTCATCATGGGCCATTCAGCCGGTGCGCAACTGGCTGCGTTGGTCTGCACCGATGAGCGCTATCTGAAGGCCGAGGGCCTATCCTTGGCCATCACCAAAGGCTGCGTGCCCGTCGATGGGGACACCTATGACGTGCCGGCCATCATTGAGACGGCGGAGACCCGGCGTCGAGTGCATGGTTTGCCGCCAGCGAAGTTTGGTCACCGTGAGAAGTTTGGCAACGATCCCGCCAAGCATCGTGACTTCTCCGCGGTCACGCATGTGGCCAAGGACAAAGGTATCCCTCCGTTCCTGATCCTGCACGTCGCTGAGCATCCGGACACGAGCGCGCAAGCGCAGCGTTTGGGTAACGTGCTGAAAGACGCGGGCGTTCCCGCCCTGGTCTTCGGTGCCAAAGAGACCACCCACAACAAGATCAACGCGGACCTCGGCTTGCCGGACGATCCGGCTACCAAGGCGTTGTTTGAGTTCCTGGGAAACGCACTGAAAAAGTGATTCTTGATTGCCAGTTGGTTGTGCCTATTGTTGTCCGCTGTGGAGGAGCTCGTGTGATGCAGCGACGCACGTTTCTTGGGACGGCCTTGGCCGTTGCAAACGCTTCCCCCTTGTTCGCAGCCCTGCGCGCGGAGCGGTGGGAGGACGCGGCCAAAGTGCTCGAGCGGGCCACGGCGACGAAGCAAGTGGATACTGCTGTGCTGCACGTGGTTCAAAAAGATGAGTCGTTTTCGCGCCCTTTCGGCAAAGCGGCCTCGGACGACGCGATGTTCTTACTCGGCTCCATTTCCAAGCCGATCAATGTGACGGCGGTCATGACCCTGTTCGATCAAGGGAAGTTTCAGCTCCAGGACCGCGTGAAGAAGTTCTTGCCCGCCTTCACGGGCGAGGGGCGGGACGAGGTGACGCTGCGTCACCTGCTCACGCACGTCTCCGGCTTGCCCGATCAGCTGGCCAAGAACAACGAACTGCGCAAGCAGCATGCGCCGCTGACGGAGTTCGCCGAACAGGCTATGCGCACGCGCCTCGATTTCGCCCCCGGCGCCCGCTACCAATATTCGAGCATGGGGATCTTGCTGGCCACACGGATTGCAGAGCTCCTTAGCGGGTCGGACATTCGGACGCTCGTCGACCGCACCGTCTTTCAGCCCCTGAGCATGAAGCGCTCGGCCCAGGGCCTCGGACGGTTCAAGCTGGAAGAGATGGTCTCCTGCCAAATGGAAGGCGCCGCGCCGGAATCGGGGAGCGGCGATCCGCAGGCCAAGGAATGGGATTGGAACAGTCCCTACTGGCGGAAGCTGGGCGCTCCCTGGGGAGGAACGCACGCCTCCGCGCCGGACCTTGCCACGTTTCTGGGCGAATTCCTGGGGGCCCGGGGTAAAGTCCTGAAGCCCGAGACCGCGCGGCTGATGATCCAGAACCACAATCCGGCGGGATTCACACCGCGAGGGTTGGGATTTGGCGTTGGCAAGGAGTCCGGCAGCCCCGGCTGTTCGGAGCGAACCTTCGGCCATACCGGCTCAACGGGCACGCTCTGCTGGGCCGACCCGGCGAGCGAAACCATTTGCGTCGTGCTCACCTCGCTGCCGCGCCGCGCGCTGCAACGCCACCCGCGCGAGCTCGCGGCGGAGCGCGTCGCCGCGGCCGCGCGCCGCTAATCCCAGGTGGCAGCCCATCACCTCGGCTCCCAGCCGCGCCGGAAGGGCGGCGAAGTCGTCTACGTCTGCGATGCGCATCCGCAGGGCCTCAAGCCGGAGGCGTACTTCGACCTGTTGCGGCGGAAGCCGCGGGCGAAGGCCTGGGACTGGCGGAGCATGGTCCGCAACCCGGAGGCCCACGTGAAGGGAGCGGTCAGCCACGTGGACCACAAGACCATCATCCTACAGGTCTGGCACCGAGTCGTGATGAACACCGAGGGGCAGACCCAGGCGATGCGGCAAGTCGTCTTCCTGGACTGAGCCAACGGTGAAGGACGATTGCCGCCAAGACCAGTGGCCACCGCCGTGCTTCGTTCTTCGTTTCCGGCCCGGTAGCAGGAATGCCCCGGCAGCCGTCGAGTGCCGAAGGACGGGAGGGGCCGTGCCGAGCGAACACGAAATGCGTGACTTCGAGCCATCGTGCACTCGCGAAGTGCAGAGCCGTCAGGCCCCTCCTGTTCCGCGCGTCGGTCACATCGCCCGCGGTGTGTCGGACCGCAGCGCGCTGAGGAGTTCGGCTTGGGCGCGCATGTCGAGGTGACCGAAGCGCGCAGCCGACCTGGTTTCTGGGTATACTGACCCCCGGTTGTTTGGACCAACCGCAGCCGACCGTTTGGAAACCGGGAAAGGCAACGCCATGTCCGAAGACCTGATCCACACCGCCGCACCGCACGGGGGTACCATCCCCGAACCGACCGCCCCTCCCACCAGTCCGCCGGGCTACGAGCTGATCGACGAGATAGGCCATGGCGGCATGGGCGTCGTCTATCGCGCCCGTGATGTCGCCCTCGATCGCGACGTCGCCGTCAAGCTGCTGTCCGAGCGTTTCCCGGCCGGATCGCCGGCCGCGCAGCGCTTCCTCAGCGAGGCGCGCATCACCGGGCAGTTACAGCACCCAGGCATTCCGGCTGTACACCAGGTCGGCACCCTCGCCGATGGCCGGCCGTTCCTGGCCATGAAGCTCATCAAGGGAAGCACCCTCGAAGTCATATTGAAGCAGACGTCCGACGCAGCAGCCGAGCGCGGCCGGCTGCTGGCCATCTTCGAGGCTGTCTGCCAGGCCGTCGGCTACGCCCATGCCCACCGCGTGATTCATCGCGATCTGAAGCCCGCCAACGTCATGGTCGGTGCTTTCGGCGAGGTCCAGGTGATGGATTGGGGGCTGGCCAAGGTCCTCGGCGATGCGACGCCAGCCACAGCGGATGCACGGGCGCCAGAGCAGACGCAGGCGTGGACGCAGGTCAGCCCCACACCGGAAAGCGGTTCGCACACCCAGGCCGGAAGCCTCATTGGCACGCCGGCCTTCATCCCGCCGGAGCAGGCGGGCGGGGAGATCGAGCGGGTCAACGAACGCGCCGATGTGTTCGGCCTGGGCGCGCTGCTGAGTGTGATCCTGACAGGCAAGCCGCCTTACGTGGGCGAGACGTTCGAGTCGGTGCGCGTGCAGGCGCTGCGCGGCAAGCTGGAGGACTGCTTCGCCCGGCTGGATGCCTGTGGCGCGGAGCCGGAGCTGGTGGCGCTATGCAAGAAATGCCTGGCGTTCGAGCCGGCGGATCGGCCGGCGGACGCGGGGGCGGTGGCGGCGGCGGTGGCCGGGTTGAGAGCGGCGGCGGACGAACGGGCGCGACAGGCGGAGCTGGAGCGGGTCCAGGCGGAGGGAGAGACGCGCGAGGCCCTGGCGCGGGCGGCCGAGCAGCGCCGTCGGCGGCGGATACTGCTGACGGCAAGCGGGATCAGCGCCCTGGTTTTCCTGGTGGGCTTTGCGGGGGTGTCCTGGCAGTGGCGCGTCGCCGAGACGGCGCGCGGACGAAAAGAGCCAGCGCGACCGGGCGGAGTCCGAGAACACAAAAGCCCTGGCCGCCGAGGCGTTGGCTCGAGCCGAAGAGGAAGCCGGCCGCAAGCTACAGTACACGACCGATCTGCAACTTGCCCCGTTTTTGTGGAAAGACGATCGAACCACGGCTGAGCAACTCCGCGTCCTGCTGGCGAGACACATTCCCGACACTGCGCTCGGCGCGGGTCTCCCGACCCCGCCGCCCGCTGCCTCCAAGCCCGATCTGCGTGGCTTTGAGTGGCACTACTACCAGCATCTGCTGGAAAACAGTGCCGCGGTTTTCTCGGGGCACGGTGTCGCCGTCGTCGCCGGTGCTTTCACCTCGAACGATCAACTCGTGACGCTGGATGAGAATGGCCAGGTGCGGCGTTGGGACCTGGGCTCTCACGTCGAAGATGAAGCGAGCCGCCGCGACCTGCCCGGCGGCCCCAGCGCTCAGGACCGCGTTTTGTCGCCCAACGGACGGCTGGCCGCGCTGGCCGAAGGGGACAAGGTTCACGTATTTGACACCTCTACGGGTAAAGAGGCGTTCCAGATCGATTCCGCCAATGATCCTTACCGCCGGCTGATCTTCGCACCGGACAGCGCCAGGTTGGTCATCGTTGATGACAAGATTCGGTGGCTGAGCGCCGTGAGCGGCGAGGTGATCGCAGCCGTCAATCAGAAACTCGGTGGCGCGACGCAGGCGGCTCGCTCCTCGCGCAGTCTGGCTCTGTCGGCCGATGGTCTGACGCTGGCCGTCGTCGGCCACGGCTTGTTTCACAAATTCTTCTCGATCTTCCGCCTGGACGAAACCGCGAAGAAAGCGACTCCGCTGGCCAAGGATGCTGGTTTCAATGGCACATTGGCTGGGTCCGCGTTGAGTCCGGATGGCCAACGGATCGTTGTCGGCCATATGGCGTCTGGAGCATTGCACGTTTTCGACACAACCACAGGCCGCCAGATCGCGGGGCATATGTCCGCTCACGCGTCGCCCATCTCGGCGCTAGCCTTCTCCAGCGACGGCGCGAAACTGGCCACGGCGGATACCGACGGGACGATCAAGATCTGGCAGGACGCGCACAAGCTCACGTCCAAGAGCGCGGCGCTCATGACGCTCAAGGGCCATCAAGGGGCGATCCCAGCCGTCCGTTTTGCGAGCGATGGCAAGCGGCTCGTCACGATCAGCGAGGACAAAACAGCCAGAGTCTGGGACCTGGAAAATGCCGGCGCGGCCATTCGGCAACTGGAAGGTACATCGAAAGATTGGTTGTTCGCGGCACGTTTTTCGTCCGATGGCCACTGGATCGCATGCGCGGGCGGCAACAGGGTGCGTCTGTGGGACGCCGCCACAGGACGACTCGCGCGGGAACTGCCGGCCGGCGACGTCAGCTCCTTCTTGAGCGTGGCCTTCTCGCCCACTGACAGCCGTCTGCTGGCTATCGGGTGCGGGGGGCAAGGCGACGATTCCTATGTCGCGCTGTGGGACATGGATGCCGGTACAGAACTCGTGAGATTGCCGGGAGCGACCGATCTGCCTGAGATCCCGGGCGACTGGGGCAGTCGCGTGGTCGGAGCGCTGGCGTTTTCACCCGATGGGAGATACCTGGCCGCCGGTTTCGGCCCAAGGTGGTGGTTTAATCCAGGAGGCCCTCCCTTTCCGCTGAAGGTCTGGGAGGTCGCCAATCGCCGGCCGATCCGCCTGGATGGACACACGGGATTTTGTCTGTCGCTTGACTTTTCGAGGGACGGAAAGCTGCTGGCCAGCGGCAGCCGCGACGGGACGGCCATCCTCTGGTCCACCGCGACCTGGAAAAGGTCGCAGACGCTCCAGAATCCCGATAATGCGAGACGGGGCATGATCGAGAGTGTGGCCTTTTCGCCGGACGGCAAGACCCTGGCCATGGCCAGTGTGACGGGGAACGTGCATTTGTGGGACGTCGCCAGCGGAAAGCTTCTGGAAACGCTCAAGGGGCATTCCAGTACAGTCTTCGCCGTGGTGTTTTCGCCGGATGGTCGCACCCTGGCCTCGGGCGGCATGGACCACACGGTCCGCCTCTGGAATGTCGAGACGCGGCGGCAATTGATGCAGTAGGATCTCGGCAGCCTCGAGCTGGGCGACATGGGTGTGATGACACTCGCATTTTCCCCCGACGGCATGCACCTATTGGCCGGAGGACGGGGCGGCGCCGCCTTCTGGTCCGCAGCGCCGATCATCTGGAACGATCCCGTCCGAGCCGCCGAGCAACTACGCCTGCTGCTGCGATCGAACGTCGATTTCCCGAGCCGCATCGGCATGTTGTCCGGGCACTCGCGGCTGCACGAAGCGCTGGAAAAACTTGACGAACTTGCCCCCAACGACGAGCGCGTGCAGATCGCTTTGGCCGTGGCGCGGGCCCGACGTTTTGCCGCGCAAGGCAATGCGGCCCTGGCCGACGCAGCGAAGACGAAAGCCCGCCTGTTGCTGGAACAGAAGCTGGCGCAGGAACCTGAGAATCCCACCTGGGCCGTGGAACTGGCTGACTTACTGCTGATCGACAACCGTGCCCGGTGGACCAACCTCAAGCCGGTCGAAGCAAAATCAGAGCCGGGCGCCACCTTGTCCCTACTTCCCGATGACTCGATCCTCGCCAGCGGCGCCAGTCCCCTGAACGATCGCTATCGTGTCGTTTTGACCGTTGCGAACGACATCGATCTCACAGCCATTCGCCTCGAAGCGCTCACGCACCCGTCGTTGCCCGGCAATGGTCCCGGCCGCACTCCGACGGGCAGCTTCGCTCAGACTTCCTGGAATGTGGCCGCCGCCTCACGGGATCGAAAAGATCCCATCCGGCTACAGTTTGACAATGCTTGCGCCGACCATCAACATGTAGACTACCCGATCAGAGCGGACGGACACTGGAACATCTACGGCGGCCATGGAGGAAACTGCACTGCGATCTGGTCGTTGTCAAAGCCCGTCTCTCTCGCAGCGGGTACGACGTTGACCTTTGAGATGCAATTCCAGGAATGGAATGGCATCGGAGAAAACCTCGGCCGATTCCGGCTATCCGTCAGCAGAGACTCGGCCGCTTTTGCCCGCTTCGCGGCCATGCAGCTTACCGATCCGTGGGCGAAACTCGCCGCGGCGTATCACGTGATCGGCGACCAGCAGGCGCTCGACACGCTGCTCAAGCATCATCCGCAAGCGGCTGCCGGCATCGGCGATCTGTACGCGGCCGCTCACGATTGGGAGCGGGCGATCGCCGAATATCGCAAGCTGGTCACGGACCAGCGGCCCGACGTCGCCTTGTTGACCAAACTCGCTACGGCCTACCAGTCGGCCGGCCGCACCCGCGAGGGTGTCCCCTATCTGGCGAAGGCGTCGTCCGCCAAACCGCAGGACACGATACGCTCCCTGAAGGTTGCCGCCTTCCAGGCTTGGTTCGGGCAAGATAAGGAACTCGCGGCCACTCGTCAGCGGATCCTGGCGTTCGCCAAGGGCACCAAGGATGCGTTCACGGCGGAGCGCGCCGCCAGGGCGTGCAGTATCCTACCGTCCACCGACAAGAAAGAACTCGAAGCAGCGCTCGCTCTCGGTCGCACGGCGGTGGAGGTCGGTAGGGGCTCGGAGTGGTGGGACTGGAACCTTCTGGCCCTTGGCGTAGCGGAGTACCGCAGCGGCAACGACGCGGCCGCAGATGAGGCCCTGCTAGCTGCCGCGAGGGCCGCGAAGAGCGCCGATGTGACGGGCATTTCCGGGTTCTGCCGGGCAATGAGCATGTTCCGTCAGGGGAAGCACGACGAGGCCCGCAAGCTCGCGATCGACACCGCGGCGCGGATGAATCCCCTTCCCAACGATGAGCAGAATCCGTTGGCCAATGGCGCCTCCTACGACCACCTGATCCTGTGGCTGGCCTACAAGGAAGCGAAAGCCGTGATCCAGTTCGACGCGGCGCCGCCGAAGCTAGAGAAGAACAAGAAATGAAGCCAGCCCGAGACCGGATCAAGGCAGTAACGGAGGACTTGTTCCAGCGAATGCCAGGGGACATCGAGGGGATCTGGGGATGAGCGACAACGATCCTTCCGCCGCGGACCCATTTGGGCAGATCGCGGACGAGTTCCTGGAAGCCCTTCGGCAAGGAAAGCATCCCTTGGTCGAGGCATTCGGCCAGCGCGACGCCGAGCATGCTGACGACATCCGGGACATGCTGCCCGCCCTGGTGTTGATGGAACAGGCCAAGTCCGCGGAGGACACCCCCGGTCAACGGCGCCAGGCCGACGCAGCGCCGCTGCGTCAGGTAGGGGACTGCCAGACCCTGCGCGAGGCAGGCCGCGGCGGCAGGGGCCGCGAGTCATCTGACCGCCAACGCGATGAGCAGTTGCGCGCTCCGGTCCAAGACACCGAGTTGAGTTTGTGGGATCTGCGCCGATCTTGTGGAATTACTCGGAGCCCTAGCCAAAGCAGTGCAGGACGCGCAATCTAAAATTCTCGAAGTTGGTCATCCCATAAGCGCGCCAGAGGATCGCCCGCAGGCCATGGTTGAGCCCTTCCGTTCGG
>JBGQLF010000296.1:0-9155 GCA_041499985.1 Gemmataceae bacterium | reverse complement strand
GCGAACCGCTGGCGCGGTCGCCCGGCCACGGTCTGGTCCATAGGATAGCGGCGCTCATAGGACTGGGTGAAGGCTGTCAACAGGAGTTGAAACTCCGCCAGCGTCAAGCCGGTGAGCGCCAGAAACCGACGACGATCATCTTGGAGCTTTGTATACGTTATCATGAGGCCATTTTATTACAATTACTGATAAAGTCTAATGAGTGTCCGGCCGGCCAGCCGCGTGGTTGTTTGTGAAGGTGACAGTTACGCGGTCGGCCGGACGGACACGACTTTTGATGATCGGCCGATTCATTTCTGCTTCTGCGTTGGTTTTGCTTTGGCGAGACCTTCGAGGATCTCTTGGCGAATGTCATCCCAATCCTGGGCAGTCATCGGTGTCGACTCACCACTGTTCAACCCCTCGAGAAGCAAGGCATCGATGTGCTCTCTTTCCTTCTTCATCTCTGCCTGATGAATGAGCCTGCCGATAAATTCGCTCGCCGACGCAAATCCCCCGGCAATCACTTGAGCCTCTATGAACGCCTTCTGCGATTCGGATAAGGAAATAGTCAAGGTCGCCATCGTACCGGTTCCTCGGTTTCTCCAGTTAGAAAATCCCAAGCTGCAACCGGGCCGCCTCGGACATGCGCTCCTGGCTCCACGGCGGATCCCAGACGACATCCACATTGGCGTCCGCGACACCCGGAATCGCTTTCACCTTGGCCTGGACCTCGGGGGGCAGCGAACCTGCCGCCGGGCACGCGGGCGAGGTCAGCGTCATCTGAATGCCGACCACGCCGGCGGCATCGATCTGGATCTGATAAATCAACCCTAACTCATAGATATTGACCGGGATCTCCGGATCATAACAGGTCTTGAGAGCTTCGACGACCTTTTCCTGAAGGTCGGGTTCCGTCGTGGGTTTCGTTTCCATGGGATTCCTCGGCGCATAGCGCCCCCTCACTCGGTCGAGACAGTCTTGTTGTCGCCTTCCACGGCTGCATGGAAGGTGTGCCAGGCCAACGTAGCGCACTTGACGCGGACCGGAAACTCGCGCACGCCAGTAAACACCGCCAGTTTGCCGAGCTTGGGCGCGCCTGCACCCTCCGCCGTGGGCTTGCCGGTCACCAGGTCCTGGAAACCACGAAACAGCGCTTCGGCCTCGGCACGGGTCTTGCCCTTGAGGCTCTCGGTCATCATCGAGGCCGACGCCGTGGAAATGGCGCAGCCGGTGCCCTGGAAGCTGACGTCGCGGACTACCTCGCCGTCGAGCTGGACGTAGACCGTGACCTTATCGCCACAGAGCGGGTTATAGCCTTCCATCTGCCGGGTCGCGTGTTCCAGCTTGCGGAAGTTGCGTGGCTTCTTGTGGTGATCGAGGATCACTTCCTGGTAGAGTTCACGGAGATCCGACATCAGCCGAACACCTCTTGTACTTTGTGTATGCCGCGCACCAGGGCATCGATCTCTTCCCGGGTGTTGTAAAAAGCCAGCGCCGCCCGCGCCGTCGCCGGCACGCCGAAGCGATCCATGAGGGGTTGCGTGCAGTGATGCCCCGTGCGGATGGCAATCCCTTCTTGATCGAGGATGGTGCCGATATCATGAGGATGTATGCCTTCCAGGACAAAGGACACCGCTCCGGCCTGCTCCTTCGCCGTGCCGATAAGCCGTACTCCAGGAGTCCGCTGGAGAGCCTCCGTCGCATACAGCAGCAGCTCATGCTCGTAGGCTGCGATCGCATCCAGACCGAGGTCCGTCACATAATCCAGCGCCGCTCCGAGTCCGATGACGCCCGCGATATTCGGCGTGCCGGCTTCGAACTTGTGCGGCAGGCAGTTGTAGGTCGTTCTCTCAAAGGTCACGGAGCTAATCATATCGCCGCCTCCCTGATAGGGAGGCATCGCTTCGAGGAGTGCGGCCTTGCCATACAGAACGCCGACTCCGGTTGGGCCATAGACCTTATGGCCGGAGAAGACATAGAAATCGCAATCCAGCTCCTGCACATCAATCGCCAGGTGCGGCGCGGCCTGGGCGCCATCGATGAGAACCGGGATCTGGCGGCGATGAGCCATCTCAATCATCTTGCGGATCGGGTTAATAGTACCGAGCGTGTTGGAGACATGCACCACCGACACCAGCTTGGTCCGCGGCGTCAAGAGTTTCTCGTATTCAGCTAAGAGAATCTCCCCTTCATCCGTGATAGGTGCGACGCGCAGCGAAGCTCCTTGCTCCTCACACAGCATCTGCCAGGGAACGATATTGGAATGATGTTCCATGGTCGTAAGGACCACCTCATCGCCGGCCCCGACGTGCTTGCGGCCATAGGCTTGCGCCACGAGGTTGATCCCCTCTGTGGTGCCCCGGACGAAGATCACCTCACGGGACTCCGCAGCGCCCAGGAAGCGTTGCGCCTTGACCCGGGCTTCCTCGTACTCCTGCGTGGCTCGTTGGCTCAGTTGGTGGACGCCACGATGGACATTGGCGTTGTTCGTTTCGTAGTAGCGGTGCAGCGTATCGATGACCACTTGTGGCTTCTGCGTCGAAGCGGCATTGTCCAGGTAGATCAGGGGTTTACCGTGGATCTTCTGCTTGAGGATCGGGAAGTCCTCGCGGATTCGGTGCACATCGAAACGCGGCGATGTTTCCCGGGCGACACGCGGCAGCACACGGGTAGGCATTGGCATATTCATTCGGCCTCCTTGGCCGTCTGGCTAGCCACGGTCAGCTAAAGGGGACTGGACCCTAAAATCACGGGTCCAGTCCCCTTTAGCTGACCGTGGCTGGCGGGCAAATGCTGAGCCGTCAGCAGGTAATTCTCCAAGTAAGTCCGGATGGGCTCGATTCGAATTCGGCTAATGATATCGTTGGCAAATGCGAAGGTCAGTAGGCTGCGGGCAGCTTCGAGGCCGATGCCGCGCGAACGCAGATAGAAGATCGACTCCTCGTCCAGCTGCCCGACGGTAGCCCCGTGCGTGCACTTGACGTCATCGGCGTAGATCTCCAGCTGCGGCTTGGTATTGATGGTGGCATCCTCCGAGAGCAACAAGGTCTGGTTGGTCTGCTTGGCATCGGTCTTCTGGGCATCTTGACGCACAAAGATCTTGCCGTTGAAAACCCCTCTAGCCTTGCCATTGAGGATTCCCTTGTACAGCTCATGACTGGGGCAGTGCGGCTTGGCATGGTCAATGACCGTATGATTGTCCATGAGTTGCGTACCGTCCGCCAGGTACAAGCCGTTGAGCGTACAGGCGCACCCTTCTGCGGCGAGCACGGCGTGGATCTCATTGCGAACCAGACTTCCGCCCAAGCCGACATAGTGCGACGAGATGTTACTGCCGCGGTCCTGATGGATGTGCAGCGTTGCCACATGAAACGCGTGCTGGCTTTCCCGCTGGAGTTTGTAATGATCCACGATGGCCCCGGGACCGGCGATCAGCTCGGTCACGGCATTCGTGAAATACACATCGTCCTTCAGGCCGACGTAACTCTCGACTAACGTCAGCTGGCTCTGGGCGCCGGCGACGATCAGATTGCGGGGATGCGCCACCGTGGCTTCTTCCCCGGTGGTGGAGACGAAGAGCAGGTGCAGCGGCTCGGCGAGCACCCTGTCCTTGGGGAGATAGACAAAGGCCCCGTCCTTCAGGAACGCCGTGTTGAGCGCCGTGAAGGCATGGTTCTCGTACGAGGCATACTTGGCCAGGTACACTTCCACCCAGGCTGGATGCGTTTCCAGCGCCGCGGCCAAATTGGTGACGACCACTCCTGGTGGCAGCGCCGGCAAGCTGGAGAGATCCGGCGCGTAATGGCCGTTGACGAATACCAGCCGATTGCGGTGGGCCGTCCCGAACGCGACACGCTGGAGCTGCTCGACGGTCAGGTCCCGGCGCCCGTACGCCCCAACCGCCTGGAACGGGATCTGCGCCAAGGGAGCCACGCTCGTGAAGCGCCACTCTTCCTCGCGCGTGGTTGGAAATCCCAGTTCGGCGAAGCGGTCGATCGCCGCCTGGCGAATCTCCTGGACCCAGGACTGGCCGTTCGCGCCGCCTTGCTTCTCGAACCGGGCAAAGTCCGCGAGATAGACCTCTTTTTCATCCATAACGTCGATCATGATACTGCTCAATCCTCGTTCGCCTACACCAGCTGCGCCTGCCGGGCTTCTGCTTCGATCCAGCCATACCCCTTCTCTTCGAGTTCCAGGGCCAGCTCCTTGCCGCCCGACTTGACAATCCTGCCCTCGAAGAGCACATGAACGTAGTCCGGCACGATATAGTTCAGCAAGCGCTGGTAATGGGTGATCACGACCATGGCCCGGTCCTTGCTCCGCAAGGCGTTGACGCCGTCGGCCACGATCCGCAGCGCATCGATATCCAGACCCGAATCGGTCTCGTCCAGAATGGCCAGCCTGGGATCGAGCACCGCCATCTGGAAGATCTCGTTGCGTTTTTTCTCGCCGCCAGAGAAGCCTTCGTTGACCGGCCGCTTGAGCAGGTCGTCGTCGATGTGCAAGACTCTTATCTTCTCCTTGACCAGCGTCAGGAAATCGATGGCATCGACTTCGTCGAGACCGCGGTGCTTGCGAATGGCGTTGAGCGCCGCCCGCAAGAAATAGGTATTGCTGACACCAGGGATTTCGACCGGATACTGGAAAGCCAGGAAGAGGCCTTCGCGGGCCCGTTCCTCCGGGTCCATGTCCAGAAGGTTCTTACCCTCATAGAGCACTTCGCCTTCGGTCACGTCATAGGCGTCGCGTCCTGCCAGAACGCCCGCCAAAGTGCTCTTGCCCGAGCCGTTCGGTCCCATGATGGCGTGGACCTCACCGGCGTGGACCGTGAGGTTGATACCACGTAGGATTTCATTGCCGTCCACACTGGCATGTAGGTTGGATATCGTCAGCATCGTTCTCGCGTCTTTCTTTCCTACGGCGTGATCCGCCGCACTTGTAAGACATCAACTCGACAATCATCGGGGTGAACGGCAAAAGTTACTACGAGCGGCGTATCAGCAAGGACACGCCTTTGGTGAAAGGGTTGTCCTTTCCTCTCGGGATCGATCCGCAGAAGACGGTCAATCCGATTGGCCGCCTCCGATACCGCTTGCCGGTCGCGCGCCCGGTTCCAGATGTCCGCCAACTCATTGATCGCGGACGGAAGCCACACGACCATGTAGCTCATATCCAGGAGTCTCCGACGACTGGAGGCGTCGCATGACCTCCTCAAGCGTGGCTCCCTGGCCGTGCTCGGCTTCGGCACGACGTTCCATCTCGACAGGATCGAACAGCGTCTTGGCGCGCTCATACAATTCGGCCTCGGCTTGTTGGCGAGGCGTAAAATACCCGAGCACTTCCCCGTTGGCGTCAAGAATCCGAGTAGTCTCTCTCAGCTGGACCAACAACGCTTTCAGTGTGTCGTCCGCTGTCAATGTAGACATGGCTATTCCTCTTGGCTGATTCCCGGGTTCGCGCTCAAGTGTTGAGGATCGGCGACCCAAGCTTGGCTGGCTCCGGCAGTGGCTGGCCCTCCGCCTGATACGACTCGATCAGCAGCTCTAACACTTCCTCGCCGTTCTTGGCCGCTTCCTGGTAGGTGGTTCCATGCGTCTTACAGCGATGAAACTCTGGGAAAGTAACTACGAATACCTGATCCTCATCGGACCATTGAATCAGCAGGCTGTAGCGACATTTCATTGCCGTCTCTTCGCTTGCCTGATCCCTTCCGCTACTTCCTTTTCTTGATAGGGCTGAGCGTCCTTGCCGTCGTTTCCGGAGAGAATTATTGGCTTTACTACTCTTGGGTGTGTCCATTTCGACAGTATGGCTCCCCTTACCTGGGCGAACGGAAAAACCTGTCTTCCGCAGCATGCTCTTGAGTTGGCGAATCTTCTTGGGCATGCGCCGCTCCGTTGTCCACGGTTCCTAGCCCACACTCCCCTCCAGGCTCACGCCCAGTAGCTTCTGCGCCTCGACCGCGAACTCCATCGGCAGGTTCAGAAACACCTGCTTGCAGAACCCGTTGACAATCATGTTGACCGCATCCTCGGCCGACAGCCCGCGCTGTTTGCAGTAGAAGATCTGATCCTCGCCGATCTTCGACGTCGATGCTTCATGCTCCACCTGCGCCGTGCTGTTCTTGACCTCGATATACGGGAAGGTATGGGCCCCGCAGCGGTCGCCCAGGAGCAGTGAATCACACTGCGAGTAATTACGTGCGTTCGTCGCCCCCTTCTGGATCTTCACCAGGCCGCGGTACGTATTCTGTCCATTGCCTGCGGAGATGCCCTTGGAGACGATCGTGCTCCGGGTGTTCTTGCCGATATGGATCATCTTGGTGCCCGTATCGGCCTGCTGCTTGTTGTTGGTCAGGGCCACCGAGTAGAACTCGCCGACCGAATTCTCGCCTTGCAGGATGACGCTCGGATACTTCCAGGTGATCGCCGAGCCGGTCTCGACCTGCGTCCAGGAGATCTTCGAGTTTCGGCCGCGACACGCCCCGCGTTTGGTGACGAAGTTATAGATGCCGCCCCGGCCTTCCTTGTCGCCGGGATACCAGTTTTGCACGGTCGAATACTTGATCTGCGAATTCTCGCCGAGGGCGATCAGTTCCACCACCGCGGCATGCAGCTGGTTCTGGTCGCGAACGGGAGCGGTGCACCCTTCCAAGTAGCTGACAGACGCACCCGCCTCGGCGATAATCAGCGTCCGCTCGAATTGGCCGGTGTCGGCGGCATTGATGCGGAAGTACGTCGACAGCTCCATCGGACAGCGCACCCCCTTGGGGATGTAACAAAACGAGCCGTCGCTGAAGACCGCAGAGTTGAGGGCCGCGAAGAAGTTGTCGTTGTAAGGCACCACCGAGCCGAGGTACTTGCGGACCAACTCCGGGTGCTGTTGCACCGCTTCAGAGAAGGAGCAGAAGATAATGCCCAGGTCGGCCAGCTTGCTCTTGAACGTCGTCGCCACCGAGACACTGTCAAAGACCGCGTCCACCGCCACGCCGCTGAGCCGTTTCTGCTCATCCAGCGAGATGCCCAGCTTCTCGAACGTGGACCGCAGCTCGGGATCGACCTCATCGAGACTGTTGAGCTGTTTCTTCTGCTTGGGAGCCGAATAGTAGACGATATTCTGGTAGTCGATCGCTCCAAAGCGGATGTTGGGCCACCAGCGCGGCTCTTGCATGGTCAGCCAGTGCCGATACGCCTTCAAACGCCAGTCGAGCATGAAGTCCGGCTCGTTCTTCTTGGCCGAGATCAGGCGAATGGTCTCCTCATTCAGCCCGCGCGGCACGGCATCGGTTTCGATCTCCGTGACGAAGCCGTACTTGTATTCGCGATTGGCCAGTTCTTGAATCGTGCTGGTCGCAGTCGTCATCGTTTTTCCTTACACCTCATAAAGGGCGAAGGGCGAGGGACGAGGAGTGAGGAAGAGCCGTTGCTGGCTCGCCCTTCATCCAGCGCCCCTCCCACATCAATCCTTGGACAACGTCGTCAACGTAATGAGTGTGGAGGGAGATTCCAAGATCGTCTCGGCCAGGCGCGACCGCAGCAGTTCGGCGATCTGGCCGCCGCTGTGCACCAAGTCCGCCAGCGTGATCTGGTCCAGGGTGTGTCTCATCCATTGTTCCAGCGTTTGCCAGAGGGAGCGCAGCGTACAACTGCCGTGATGGACGCAGCTCCCGTTCGTCTCCGTGCCGGCGTGCCGTTGGCAATAGCCCGGATCGTCAAACAACGGCTCGCCCAGGACCATCAACACCGCGCCCAGATGGATGTCCTCCGCGGTCCGTGCCAGGCGATAGCCGCCCGCGCGACCGCGGACACTCTCAATCAAGCCACCGTGGCGCAGCACCGCCAGGAGCTTGGCCACGTAGGGCGCCGATAACCCCTCCGCGGCCGCAATTTCGGGAATGGTCCGCTCATGCCCCTCACCGCTACCGGCGAGTCGCAGCAGGCACCGCAAACCATATTCTTCCTGGGCCGTAATCTTCATGCGTTCCCCGACTACTTCTGGACTGGTTCCTCTCGTATTGTAGGAACATGTACTTTTTTGTCAATTATTCGTTGGGGTTTTTCCAGGGTTTTTCTGGATTGTCGTTACTGGTTGTAGCGAAGGGAGTTAGGATAGGTACCAAAGATGGGCAGGAGGCAGGATCGTACGCCAGATGCCAGCGTCATCCCGGCAGAGTTACGTGGGCAGAGCCTCCTCGCTGGGCCAGCGATCAGCCAGGGCGAACAGGCGGGCCAAGGGCAGCTCGAAACCGGGCAGCAAGTCGGTCTGGTACGTCTGCTGCTCCCGGACGACCCGTTTCTTCATCTTGCCCGCCTGCCGTGTGAAGACCGTCAACGTGCGTTCGAAGCGGTCGAACACCCAGTAGGCCTTCACACCCATAGCCAGGTATTCGTCGCGCTTGGTTACGTAGTCCCGCTCGTGGCCGCGTTTGCCCGCGGAGACGAATTCCGCGATGATCGTTGGCTTGTCGGCACTCGTGGGCAGGCGGCCCAAGCCGGCCCAGATGACGCGATCGGCCCGACGGCGGTTCTCCTTCGTTGCCACCGTCTCTTCTGGAAGCGTGGCATCGAGAGCATAGCCGTGGGGATGTGTTTCCTGGTAGATTAGCAGCAAATAACCCAGGTATTGATTGGGATCGCGTTCATTCCGTAAGGGTGTGGAGGACACGACAAGCACTCCATTGATCAGCTCGTAGCGCCAGCCTTCGACAAACTCGGCCCGGTCGAACTCGCGCGGCGTCATCAGGATGCCGGCGGACCCAGGGCCCAAAATGCGGACTCGTTTCACCGTGGCGGTGGCCATGACCCAACTCCCCTGCTTGCGAACTCCATCTGCCGGGACGAAAACCCGGATGCCGATGCATTGCAGTATAGCCACGGCTGGGGGGCTGGCCCAGACGGATCCAGGACCCCGACGCGAGCCCTGGCCCGCTTTTTGCTTCGCCTGGACACTACTCAGGTGCTGGCGGTGCCGGTCGGGTGCGAAGCGGTCACCTTTGCGCTCGGAGTGCAAGGCCCAGGATCGGTGACAGCCCAGGATTTTTCGGCATGGTTCAGATCGGCTGTGTTCTGGGTCACAGCATTGTGGCGGGAACGTTTTAAAATTCCGGGGGGGCCGCGCCCATTTGAAACATGGCGCCCCCCAAGCTGTTACCTGCGGTTGAACACGGCCCATAT
>JBGQLF010000295.1:0-9176 GCA_041499985.1 Gemmataceae bacterium | reverse complement strand
GTGGCGTCTGGCTCCGGCCCGTGCGGGCTGCTCCAGAAAAACCGCAGTTTGTTCAGCACCCGCTCGGCCGTTAGCTCGCGCGGCAAGTACGCACGTTCGGCGGCGAGCGGTAACGTCGCCATAGCCATCCCCACAGCGGCGATGCTAGCCGGCGAGCCGGCCTGCGTCTTGTCGGCGATCAGACCGTTGCAGTAGTTCTCCTCCCGGATGTAGTATTCGAGAGTCGTCCATTGCAGCGCGTTGAGTTCTTCCTCGGTGATTGTGACTCGATCCATGGCCGCATCCCTCCGCACGACAGTCACCACAGCTGCCCCCCATGGGAGTCACCCGTACTTCTCCATCCCTTTCCGACTGGCAAACGGCCGGAATAAAGCGTGGAAGACCCTGCGCAGCCAGCCTTGGCTGTCTCGGGGCGGGGCGGATATCCTTGACGCAACTGGCCCGCCAGGACTGCGCGTGGCCCGACGGCCAGTGGTGCGGTCGATGCGGATGCGATAGAAGATAGGTGTCAACGGTTGGTCGGGATTGTGGTGGGTGCGGGAAGCACAGCCAGGCTCCCACCATTCGGCGTGCTGTTGGAGCAGTTCGTGTGCGTGCAGCCGCGCCTGCTGACCTGGGGTGGAGCTTACCGACTTCGGGCGGACCATTGGCTGCGATGGTCCGTGTGCGCGTCGTTGATTCTGATCCCATACGGAAGTGCCTAGCAGATCCGGTAGCTCCTCATATCGTCCGAAAATGACGATGCTCGTCCATTGATCAAAGTTCTCCACTTCGTCCAGTTCGACACAAACGAGGGGATTAGAGCGCATCCACTCCACCTTCAGACCCAGCGTCGTAAAGCCATAAAGAAAGCCATAAAGATAGGAGCCTTCGTAGACGAAATAGATGGGAACGACGTAGGGTTGGTTGTTGTGCGCACACGCCAGCCTTCCCAGTCTGGTGTGGGCGAGGGTGCTGAGGCATTCGGTCTCTGTCATCTCGTGGATGAGCATTGCCCACCTCCTTGTACTTCCTCGGTGCAGCCTGACGCCCCTTGGAGGAGGATTCACCAGAGGGGATCGATTCAGCACGATCCACTTCCTACTCATCACAAGTGGTGATGTTTGCCGACCGGCTTCACCGTACTTGCCTGAGGCCCTTTCTTGCCTTCCTCCTCGACGAACGTTACCTCGGTCCCGACCTCCAGGCGGTTAAAGCCGTCGTGTAGGACGCTATCACAGTGGAAATAGATCTCACGGCCGTCCGGCGTCTCGATGAAGCCGTAGCTCTCGTCGGGAAAGAGCTTGCTCACCCGGGCATGGGGTGCGGTCTCATGGCTCTTCACGGCGCCCCGCCTGCGGCGCACGTAATCCTCTAACTGCCGGCGGGCGGAATCGAATGCATCGCGGAGGGCTACGTGTATGTCCTTGTATTCGGTGTGCTGACTCGGCTCGTGGGTCACTACGATTTCCTCGCCCGGCACGGTGAGGTCGATCCGCACGTCGTAGAGGTTACCCTGCTGGTGATGCTTGCCCACCGGCTCCACGACCACCCGGCAGCTTATGATGTGGTCCGCGAAGGTGTCCAGCTTGGCCGCCTTTTCCCGGACGAGCAACTCGATCGCCTCGGAATGCTCCATGTGGCGGAAAGAAATCTGTAGGGGAAGTTGCATGGGGATGATCTCCGTGAAGGATGGCGACTGAGGGCAAGAAGTCGTGGACGAGCCGTGCGCCGTCAAGCTTCCTCCGTCGAGCCAGCCGTTTCTTCGAGAAACCGTCTCAGAACCGCTGCCCCGCTGTGGTCCGGATTGTGCCCCGCGTGGACGAGAGTCAGTGTGCCCTCTTCACTCTTCTTCCTCAGCAGCTTGATGGCCTTGTGCTTGTCCTTCAGTTCGTTCCAGTAAAGCCTCCGGAATTCCTCCCAGCGAGCCGGGTCCGGGTTCTCGCCGAACGCCTGGTGTAGCTCGGCGCTGGGGGCCGCCTCCTTCAGCCACAAGTCCAGCTTGGCATGCTTCTCGTCCAGGTCTCGCGGCCAGAAGCGTTCCACCAAAACTCGGAAGCCGTCCTCGGGGGCGGTTTTTTCATAAGCGCGTGTGAGTTGGATCATAGATACCAGACCTTCCTTGATTGCTACGAGGGCCAGGGATCAACCGCGGGCCCCCAACCTCCGGACTTGTTCGCCATCAGTCGCAGTTTTCTCCGAGTATAAGGATCTGCCAGCGCCCAATGAATCCGGTTGTTCTATTAAACGTATCCTGCCACTCGATCAGCTCGTCCAGGTCCTGGGGGAATTCATCGATTTGCAAAGACGACAGCGTTTGCAGCGTGTAGTCCATAGGGTAAATGCCTTCCTCGAAGTCGCGGTACGTCAGGTTACAATCCACGTGGAGGAGGGACTGCAATTGCTGTCGATACTCAAGGACCTCATCGAGCGAAACCCCGAGGCACCCGCAATCGGTGTCCAGCCAGTGGTCGTTGAGGACCTGCATCGCGGCGGCGACGTCATCCCTGGGGATCAAGACCGTCCCCTTCAGGTAGTGTTGGTGACAACCATGCCCCGCCGTCTGGTGGGCAATCGGCAGGAACTTCCGGACGGGTTTGAAGGAATAATCGCGGAATTCCTCACGGTATTCGTAGGCCTTAATGGCCAACACAAGACGCGGCAAGGGCATTCCGTAATCCAAATCCAGGTGCTTAAAATCTTCACGTTTCATATCTGCTTGACCGGAATGTGCTTGGCCTGGGCTTCCCGGGTTTTCGCCAGCCGTATCTCCAGGATCCCACTGTGATAGCGGGCCTCAACCTGGTCCCGGTCCACGCCGGCCGGCAGGGTAATCGAACGTTGGAACCGGCCGGAACGCGGTTCCGGGTAGGCTCCCTTCTTCTCCCCGGCCACACGCTTCTGCTCGGCGCGGATCTTCAGCAGGTTGCCGCTGATCTGAACGTCGAAGTCTTCGGCCTCGAAGCCGGGCGCCTCGGCCTGGATCACGATCTCGTTGTCCCTGTCCTCCACATCCAGGTCCCAGAAATGTTCTAATCCACACGACGGTTGGAACGGCGCAGGCCAGCGAGTGTAAAACCGGTCGCACAGGGCCCGGAACTCTTCGCGCAGACGGGTGAGGGCACGCTGGGCAGCGGGCAAAAGAGTTCCCGCGCCGTTGCCTTCCTTCTTGTGTGAGCTCGTGGGAAACATCGCCTTGCCTCCTTGGTTGAGAAGGAATGAGAGCTAGGGCATCAACAATCGCAGATGCCGCTACTGACGACTCCACTTACCAGATCGGGCACATTCAGGAATTCCACGCGCTCCTCCACCGGGCGGTTCCAGTCCAGCCACGCGGCCCAGCTCTCCGCTAGGTGTCCGGGGTTGAGGACCAGCGTGCTGGCGATACGCTGCGTGCCGCGCCGCCCGCTGGGTCCCCCCACGACACAGAGACTGGGATGATAACTGTCGATGAAGTCGTTGATAACCGAGCTGCCTTCCTTACCGCCCAAGAGACCGATGGGCGGAGTCGCTAGCAGCAGGATCTTGCGCGGCTGCTTGGCTGTCGCGAGCGAGCGCAAGTGGTATTCGGCAAGGGTGCGCGAGCACATAGTTGGATCAGTCGCCGCGCCTTCGGAGATACATCCCCCCATACCGGACACGGCGATGTCCCCCTTCTCGACCAACGTGGCATGCGCCAGGTGAACACCGGGGTATTCCAGCTCCGCGTGCATCCCTATCCGCAAGAAATCCTCCACAGGGGTATCCACCGGCCCGGGAATGACGGCGCTGAACACACCCAGGTGCCCGAGGGTCTCGAAGAACTGTTCCAGGAACCGGGCATCCTCGTCCGTCAGGCCCCACTCGGTCGTCGTCCTCGGTGCATAGTGGCGGGCCGTATCGAGAACGCCACCCGCGAACAGAACGCCGTCCGGGCGCCGCCTCGCCACCACCTGCCGTAGCCAGTCTAAGCATCGGGGCCTGCTGTGCACCCCGCTGCACACCAAGAACCGTCGCATCTTCATTTCCTCCTCTTGGCCAGGGGTAACCAGTAGATGCCGGCGAGCAAGCCTCCACCCGGTACCTCTTCGGGCGGGACGACATAGACGGTCCCGTCGTGCAGGAGGGTGTGAATCGCCGCCAGGTTCAGCAGGTCCTCGTCGCCGGGCTCAGCCGATTCATGGATTGCTACGCCGGCGCCCGAGGTAAAGGTGCCCCACTGTTCCTTGCCCCTGGCGACGAATAAAACCTCGATCCGTCCTTCGCAGGTGGCACCGACGACCTCCGCGCGGTCGCAGGCCGTTCGCCCCGTTCCGGCCAGCTGGTCATAGAGGGCGGCCGCCTTGCGCTGGGCTTGCTGAAAGTGAGGCTGCACCAAGGCCCACGCCCGCGCGTGCAATTCTGGGTCGCTCAACCGGTCCGGGCTGCCGGGAATGCCTTGTTCCAAGAGGTGGGGGTAGGTGTTGGCCTGGCGATAGATGGGCCACAGGTACTCCACCGATGCCAGCACCAAGGGGTGCTGTTCGGTCCGTAACACCTGGTGCAGGCCCCGGTCGATCTGCTGGAAGTAGCGCAGCAGATCATCCTTGAAATCATCGATGCCCACGCCTTGGCCATGGAAGATCGCTCCCCAGGCTCCCGTGCCCCCGGCCGGGCGGGTATGAAACAGGAGCGGCTCATCGCGGTCGTGAAACTGGAGGGCCTGGGCCAGACTGGTCGGCACGCCCTTGAGATCCACCTCGTGGACGCTCGAGGCGGTGCCCTGAAGCAGGCGCACCTGGTTCTGGCTGAGAGCCAGCACGTAGAAACGGCCGTTGCCGCTGAACAAAGGCAGGAGTGGCTTGATGTGGAAACGGTTGGCGACGACCACCATCTCCGGGAAGGTCAGCGGAAGGCGGTACGAGCGCATGCTGTCGAGCGACAGGAAGCAAGCCAGCCCATCACTCTGGTTCTTCCAAAAAGATACGTCCTCGAAGAGGCGACGGGCAGGTGCGAGTAAGTCCTTGACCTCGGGGCGCCGCTGGCCGCCGACAACCAGATGTTCCTCCGCCTGGCGCAGCAGATTCTTCCCACAGATGGGGTCCTGTTCGGCACCGCCCCGATGCGTGGGCATGAACAGAGAGATGCAGGGTGCCCGGTAAGAGACGAGGAGCGTCTTGAGTTCCTCTTGGGTAAGGAGATCCACGATGGTCACTTCCCTTCTCGGCTTGCCACGGAGCGCCCGGCGGAAGACCGGAAAAACCTTATACAACACCGCAGGTCCTCCGTCGTTGCTCCCTTTCGTTGAATCACTTGCCGACACGAACCTCATGAGGGAACGCGAGGACTTGGAGGTGGGATCCGCCCACCTCAAAGGACCCTGTCCCGTGCACCACATCCCACGAGCCAGTGGGACCAGTCGTCGGCGCGGGTCCATGGCCCGGCGACTCAGAACCACATGGCATGGGTGTCTTCCGCCCACAAGGAGCGGATCTCCCCGGGCAGCGTGAGCTTGACGTGCTTGATCTCGCCGGGCGTCACATGCTTGGCGAGCACCTGAAAGACGGCCCGAGCAAGTTCTTCTGGGTCAACGTCCGGGTCGTTCTGGAAGGCCGCCGCGATGTGGGCCAGGAACTCTTCCTTTTTGCGCTCCTTGATCGGCTTGCCCCCCGGATGCCAGCCCTCGTAGTAGAAGCCGCGCACCAACATCGGCAGCTGCGCCCCGAGGGCGGCGGCTTGGTCAATGGGCAGACGGTCCCGCAAGGCGTGGAAGACCACCCTCAGGGCGTGATAGGCACGGTGCTTATCCTGCCAGCCCGTCCGGTCCATCACATCGTGGAGCCAGACGTTGGTCGTCTGCACGGTACTGTCGAACGCGGCAATCCCGGTGGTACTCATTCTTCCTTCCCCTTTCGCTCTGCCGATCGTCAGCGGTCGGCATTTTGGAATGCACCTTTATCTCGCGGCATGCCACGCATGCTGTCGCTGGTCCCTGACGCAGGCCTGATACCAGGCGATTCTGCGGAAAGTCCCTATGCCTTCGCCACCAGCGCTTTCACACGGGAGCCGGATACAATAGCGCGCAGGAGATCAAGGGCCTGCTCATCCTCCACTTGGCTGAAATCTTGGTAAAACTGGCCGATGGCCCAGAACTCCTCCGGGCTGAGCAGACAGACCACGTCGTCGCACCAGCGCCGGACCTCCCTCAGCGGGTCCGGGGATGCCACCGGGACAGCGACGATGACTTCGCGCGGGTTCTGTGGCTTGACAGCCTGGAGCGCCGCGATCATGGTGGAGCCTGTGGCGATGCCGTCGTCCGTCACGATCACCGAGCGGCCCGCGACCGGCGCCTGGGGCCGGACAGCGCGGAATAGCTTCTTGCGTCGCGCGATCACGCTGAGCTGGTAGCGGCGCTCCTCGGCCAGGTAATCTTCCATTTGATCAAGGAATGCCTGGGCGTGGTGATTGAGATAGACGTGCCCATCCTCGGAAACGGCCCCAACGGCCAGCTCCGGCTGCCCCGGGGCCCGTAGCTTGCGGGACAGGACCACGTCGAGTTCCGCACCCAATTCCTGGGCCAGCACGGCGCCCGTGACTACTCCGCCGCGGGGAATCGCCAGCACCAGGGGGTTGTGTAGTTCACGCTCCTTCAACTTTTCCGCCAGTTGGCGGGCGGCATCTTCACGGTCTCGGAACATCCGACGTCTCCTGTAAACGGTGCGTCAAAAACAGCCAGAGGTAATGTCCACTGGCGAGTGTGCTCAGGCCGACTGTCGCCACAAAGGCCGACTCCTTGAGCTCCGGAGCAACGAGGAGAACCACGATAAAGACGACCTGCGCGACCGTGGTCGCCTTTCCCAATCGCGTGGGTTCCATCCAGCGGAACACCGCCCACTTTCGCAACGCCAACCCTCCGACCGTCCCGGCGATCACGGTCAGGTCGCGCAGTCCGACCAGCGCTATTTCCTCAGTCGTCAGCACACCCTCCACGAGGAACGTGGTCAGTACCGCAGCCACGAACACCTTGTCTGCCAGGGGGTCGAGCACCCGACCCGTGCGGCTACAGGCGCGGAAGAACCGCCCCGATGCGCCGTCGAGCAGATCGGTCAGCGCAGCCACAACGACCACCGGCAGGCGCCAGGAGGGCGGAAGCCAGGGGAAGCAGAGGCCAAGAACCATCCGGCCCAGGGAGAGACCATTCGGAATCCTGGAGACAATCCCTCTCCCTCCCGCTTCAACGCTCAGGCGGTCTCTCCCTTCTGGCTCCCTGGTATCCTCCTGTGCGGTTGGGAGAATCATTGATGCGGTCACTTGCCTCATGGCCAAACCCTCGGCCGGCTGGTGTGGCTCAGCAATGTTCATCCATGTCCCCGGTCGGGACGCGCTCGCCGAACTGTCTCACGAAATCATGGCTTGCTGTCGGTGTGAGGTGGCGAGTGAACCATTCGGCCGCCACACGTGACACTTCTTCCAGGGCACCCGGCTCCGGGAAGAGGTGCGTTGCCCCGGGGATGACCACCAGGTCTTTCGGGCAACGAAGCAGGCGAAGGGCTTGTTCGTTGAGTTCGAGCACTACGTCATCGTTGCCGCCCACAATCAACAGGGTCGGCGCTTGGACGGCGGGCAGGTATGCATGGGCCAGATCCGGGCGACCCCCGCGGGAGACGACCGACCCGACCGCCGCCGGATCGCGTGCCGCTGCTACCAGGGCGGCCCCCGCCCCGGTGCTGGCGCCGAAATAACCGAGGCGGAGGGCGCGGGTTGCAGGCTCCCGGGCCAGCCAGCCCGCGGCGCTCTCCAGACGCTCCGCCAACAACTCGATATCGAAGACCTTCTGCCGGTCCTGGGCTTCCTCCTCTTCCAGGAGGTCGATCAGCAGCGTCGCCAAGCCGGCCTCCTGCAAGACACGGGCCACAAACTGGTTGCGGGGGCTGAAGCGGCCGCTGCCACTGCCGTGGGCAAACGTCACTACGCCTAGGGCGCCCGGCGGTACCTGCAAGATGCCATTCAACCTGCGCTGGCCCGCTGGAATCTCGACCTGGCGCTCTTGGTTTCTTTTCCTCGTTGGAAGAGCCATGACTCATCCTCCTGGGTGCCGATGGGCGTTGCTTGTTCCGATGCGCTTTTGCCTCCGTCAACCCGCCCTGATCTGCGGCGCTCTTCCGGTCGGCGGGACAGTCGTACCTATGCGCCTGTCGGTTCCGCCGGTTCGCTGGACGTGGCCACCTGCGGGTTGACGAGCTCGTACCAGTCCCGGACGTTCAAGCGGACCGTGTTCTAGCTACTTGACCTCGACCTCGTGCCGGATCCCTTCGGTCAGGTTGTACAATTCTCGTCCCATCAGACACAGCAGATCGTCCAGAGTCACAATGCCGACCAGATAACCGTCTTGGTCGACGATCGGCAGGCGGCGCACCTCGCAGTCTCTCATGTGCTTGGTAGCGGTGAAGATCCCCGCATCCTCCGGGATGGTCCGGAGATGTCCGCTCATGGCCCTTTCCGCATGGGCCTGTGGGCCCATGCCCTGCACCCCCAGAGCCAGAGCCAGGTCCCGGTCCGTCACGATCCCGACGGGTCGTTGGCCCTCCACGATGACCACGGTGCCGACGTTGTGTTCCTGCATCCGCGAGGCAACCGACGCCAGGGTTTCCTTCGGCCCCGCGGTGACCACTTTCTTGGCAAACAGGTCGCTTAGTTTCATGATGGTGCTCCTTCTTGCGCTAATCCCAACGGGTGCCCTGCTGTCAGGTTTTAGCTGCGATTCTCCAGCAGCTCATGTCGAAAGGGCGACCAAGAGACTGGCCCGCGGCGGCAGTACGCTTCCTTGCAAGGCGCATACCAATACGATTTCTCATCTCGATTTTTCATCCCCTCATCGCCGGAAGACGGGACATAGCCACCACTTAGCCTTACAGAGCCACGTGCTTGGCGAAGTGGGATGGAGAGAGATCAGAGCTGCTTCCGAAGTGCCACTGTGCGGTTTTGTCAAAAAGGGCACTTTGACGGGACGGTTCGTCCCCTACACTCCAGGAACCCGTCTGTTTCTGGCGAGAGAGTTTTCCTTCCCCGTCGCCTATTCCAAGAACCGGTGTGTCTCGCGTGGGGACTTTCTCACGTATACTCCAGCTTGAGCGGACACTTTGGGGCAGCTCAACCTGGACAGCTGGCTGGCAGCAACCTCCTGGATAACAGGCAGTTGTGTTGCAGAGCTTGGGCTGCCATTTGTGGGTCCAAGTGTC
>JBGQLF010000294.1:0-9194 GCA_041499985.1 Gemmataceae bacterium | reverse complement strand
GCCTCGTCGCAAACGACCCGCGGGAAAGGCAAGGAACGCTGCTCCCCCAGCGGGCCAGGCGGGGCATCCTGCGGTCCGCGTTCCCTACCGGAGGTTTGCGTGAGATGTAACTGCACGGTCCAGCGCTCATTGAGGGTCGGCTCGAGAGGACGCTGCAACTCCAGGAGGAGAGGGACCGAGCCGTTGACCGCCGGCAGCACCGTCCAGTGGCGCAGCCGATTCCGCGGCGGTGCTTCGTCTTCCTCCACCGCTTCCACTTCCCAGCCGGCCGGCAGCTGCATCGGGATCTGAAAGAGCCGGCCGCGCGACACGTCATAAGTAAGCTGCACGGTGAGCGTGGAACTGTCGGGCCCGATGCGCCACCAGGCGAGTTGCCGGGCCCGATACTCCAGCCCCTGCAAGGTGACACGCGCCCGAGGACGCACCGCTGGAGGGCGCTCGGCCGCATTGGACCTGGGATTGGCTGCGGCGCTGGGGGGACTTCCCTCCCCGAGACCGCTGCCGACCAAGGTGAGAAGCTGTCGGCCGCTCGCTTCGGTCCTGGCTTCGGCCAGGCGAAAAGTGCCGGGATGCCAGTCTTCCAGGCGGACATAGGCCGGGACACGCAGCTTGAGGGTCTCGCCGCGAGACACCGCACCGAGCAGATGCAGACCGGGACAGGTCCAGGATTTGTCCCTCGGCAACGGTGCCTGACAGCGAATACGAAGGAACTGGAGGGTCCCTTCGACAGGTTCCTGAAGCCGGATCCTCAGGGTGGACGGCGCGCCCGTCGTGGCGCCCGGCTGGAGATCCCAAGACTCGATCTCGTGGTCGCGTAGACGGACTTGCACCGGCTTCAGAGCCGGGTCGCATTCACAGATCAGCTCGCCGATGCAGTTATGGAGCACCTCCAAATGAAAGACGAACTCGGCTTCGACCAGGTCCGGCTCCAGGATCTGGGTCGTTTCCAGCTGCGCCAGGATCAGGGGCGGCGGTTGATCCGGTTTCGCCAGGCGCCGGATCACCAAATAGACTTGCGACCTCCCCGCGCACGAGAGACGCCACAGGCGCCGATCCGGCGTCCCGGCGGGCTGTGGGCCGGACAGCTGGCAGGTATCACGGAACACCGTCACCTGGTGATCCGCGGGCAGTTCCAGCTCCAGGGAGGTCAAGGCACAAGCGGGTATGCGCAAATCGAAGCGAAGTTCGCCGGGCGCTACTTCACTCCGGGCCGACCAATCGAAAGCGAGCAGCTGTTGGCCGGCTTGCTCCACCAGCAGGCCGAGCGTCTTGCCCTCCAAGGCACCGAGAATGGCGGGCTTGTTTTCCAGGCGCGCCTGGCGGAGGGCCAGATTGAAGGGAGCAATTGGCAGAATCCCGGCCACGGGCGCCGTGTGCAGGATGGTCCACTGGCCACTACCGACCAGGGCTGAATCGACCAGGGTCGCGCGGTAGCGCGCCTCGGCCAAGCGTGGCGGATTCTTGAGCGCCTCGCCCGCCTGGACCGCGCGCCGCACGCGCTCCTCGAATTCCTCGCGCGGCAGCTGCATCAGAACGCCTTGTCGCGCCCGTTCTAGTTCGCGCGGCACCCGCTCCGGCGGAATCAAAACACGCCGCAGCGGCAGCGGATCGGTTTCTTGGGCCAGACAGGGTGACAAGGTGACAAGGTGACAAGGTGACAAGGTGACAAGGTGACAAGGTGACAAGGTGAAACCGATCGCTATCAGGAATCGCCAACCGCACCGCTCAGCTCGTGGCATGGCCTTGTCACCTTGTCACCTTGTCACCTTGTCACGACTTCAACTCCGACCCCGACGAGCTTTCCCGTCGCGGGGGTTCATCGACCGTGCTGGCTTCACGCGGCCGATTATTACTGCCGCCCCGGATCAACGACGAGCCGGGCTTGAGACGGGTGAAGCCCGGCATGAAGACGACTTGCCGGCGATAGCGCTGGTGCAGGGTCCATTGGATCCCCAGGACGACGAACAGCACCAGGACGCCCGGTTCGCAGCCGTAGAGGATCGATGGCAGCCCGCTGGGCCACCACATTCCCGCCAGTGCCAGCGCCAGGCTGATGCTGAGGATGCTCGACCAGAACCACGTTCGGGACAGTGGCGCCAGCGCCAGGATCAATCCCCCAGCCAAGAACAGGCACGAGCACAGCAACAACCAGGCCCGCGTCGGAACGCAGAACAAGCGGATCGGTCCCAGGGCGGTCTGCCAAGCAACGAGATTTGGTTCCCCCTCCTCGGTTCCGGGTGCGGGATCAGCGCCGGTCAGCCAATGTTCCAATTCGGTGCCGGTCACGACCGGACGCGGCGCCCAGAGCCCGTGCCACCAATCCCAGTGCTGCTCGAGCAGGGCTCCACCTCCAGGATAAAGCGGTAGCCAGCCCGGCAGCAGCTCCACCTGCCAGCGGGCCCGCCCCAGCAGCATCGCCCCGCGCAGGAGTGGCGGACGCAGGGTAGCTTGCAGCAGTTCCGGGTTGGAGGTGCGCCCGGGATCGATCTGGTACGTGAGTTCAAGGAAGACGGGCCGGCGGTACAGATCCGGTTCGAGAGTCAGGCGCACGCTCTTGCCGCTCGCTCCTTCGCGGGGATCGTCCTCCACGACCTGAAGCGGGATCTGTTTCCCATCGAGGAGAAGATCGAGGTTCGAGCTAGCCAGCGGCGCGGGCAGCTCCAGATCCAGGTGCCGGGCGTTGATCTTGGCCAGCAAGAAACGGACTCGATAAGTCTGATATCCTCCCTCCGTGAACAGGACGCGGACCAGGGCGCGTTCGATCACCGCGCTGGCCAACGGCAGCGGCGTCGCTTCCGTCCAGCGCAGCACCAGGGACGGATCCAGGCCGCCGCGCAACACCAGGGCCGGCAACCTGTCCCGCTCCGGTACCACTTCGGTCGGCAGCTCTTCCCACGACCCGGTTGCCAGGCCAGGCTGAACGCCCGGATCACACCAGACGCGCACTTTGGTTTCGCCCCGAGTCGCCTGCTCGGGCTGGACCAGCGGCAGGGTGAACCGGCGTGGCACCGGGCCCTGGTCGGACCGGGACCCACCCTTGGCGGGTACGGTTTCGGGCAGGCTCAGCGAATAGGCCAGCGTCAAGACATGATCCTTGTCGGCCAGCAGAGGACGTGGCTCCGACGTGAGGCTGACGGTCCAGGACGAACCGGAGCCAGGGCGACGCGGCTCGGTCACGGACTCCAGCTTGCCGCCTTCCTGGATACGCACCTTGGTCGCCAGGGTCGGCACGTGCAGCTGGACCTGAGCCGGCGACGGTGCGAAGCGCAGGCGCTGGAGGACGCGAACCTGATGCTCCATCAGGGTAACATCGACGACGCTATCCACGGCCAGCTCCGGCCGGTGCGAGCGCCAGGCCAGATCCGCCCGCGCCCCGCGCTGACGTTCGAGCGGCCAGGTATACGACTCCCGCGTGCCAGTCGCCAATGCTTCGGGCCGCGCTTGGCGGGCCTGGACCTCCAGCCCCTCGGGCACGACGACGGTCACCTGTCCGCCTCGGTCCTGAAGCCGCGGCGCCAACGGCAAAGACGACGCGCCCGGTGAGGGGACGCGATTGCCCTCGCCCTCACCCGCGTGAACCCGCTCCGGATAGGGCAATTCCAGGGCGGCCTCGCGCTGGCCGGCCTGCACCGAATACCATCCGACCAGCGTCACACTGAATGGCCGCACCTGTTTTTGCGCCAGCCGCAGCTGGGCGAGGTGCGTCTGCGGATCGAGGACCACATCCGGCTCAAACAGGTCGGCGGGTGTGATGCCGACGTCGCGGTCGTACTGGTAGCCGAGTGGAACATGAACGTCTAGCCGATCGACCGGGGTACGGTGCGGGGTGCACTCGATGCGCGTGGTCACGCGCCAGCCTTGCTCCCGCAGCTGCAAGGTATGCAGGACGCGCGTCTCGACACTGCCCTTCATCGCTTCGACGTCCAAGGTCAGCGGCGACTGGGGTAGCTGGGCGAGGTCCGCGGGGGCGCGCAGATTCCAGTAACGAAAGATGGCGACGGTATTGCTCTCGCGTCGCTGATCTTCGGGGACTTCTTGCTGGCTGACTTCCCCCTGTTTCTGGTAGCGCAGGGGCAGCTCGGGTCGGGCGTGGATCTCGATCTTGCCCCGCTGGGGATAGGCGTCGAGGACGGCGAAGGGCAGCGCGGGCAACAGGCCAGCCCCCTTGCGTGGTTGGCTGAGCTGGAGAGTCAGTTGCAACGGCTCGGCACTGGGCTCTTTGAGGTGAATGGTCAGCACCGGGTTTTCCGGCGTCGGCAGGTCGATCCTCTGGATGCGCTCATCCTGAATCTGGGGTTTCTCCAGCGTGGCGTTGGGGAAAACGCGAATCCGCCACTGGGCCGTCTCGCCACTGAGCACGTGCAGATTGAGAATCGCTTCGGTAGACAAATGGGTTTCTTCCACGCGCACGCTGATGCGCTGGCCCTCGGCGGCGAGCAGGGGGGCACTTTTCTGCGGCACAGGCGCCGGGCCCTTCCAGGCAAGCTCCAGCCGTCCGATGGCCCCGAGGGCGACCTCTTCCAATCGGCTCGGTTGCTGAAGGTCGGAGCGGGTGGTCTTTACCTGCCGGCCGCTGCGGCCGCCGACCCGGACCGTGGCCACCGAGCCGGGCAATTGGAGTTCCTTCAAGTTGGTGATGGCGGCCCGGGGTAGGTCGAGGTCAAACCCCCGGTCGCTACCGCGGTCGCCCTTGGTCACCAGGGGCACATTCAGGTGCAGCATGACCCGATGCGGACCGGGTTTATCCACCTGGACCACGTAGCCCTCGTTGCTATATTGCAGATAGGGAAGCTGGCCGTCTTCCGTGGCGCCCGTCGCCCAGCCACTCTGACAACCGAGTGTCACCAGAGCCTTGGGGCGATCGGTAAAGAAGGCGAACTCCGCCTGGAGGCGCACCAGGTCCCCTTCGACCTGGCCCGTGAGCGTGCAGGCGCTGGGCACGTCGGGCGCTTTGGGCTGGCGTTTGAACTGTTCCAGTTGGTCGAGCAGCTCTTGATACTTCTCCGGCGTCAGCACCACGACTTTGGGAAGCAAGCGCAGGGTTTCCGAAACCTCCTCGCACAACACGACGATCGCGCCTTGGGGAAGTTTCAAAGCATCGAGCGCGAGGGGACTCAGGGCGTTCTTCTTGTCCAGGCCGCGGGCGGAGCTGGTGCCATTGTTTGCGGGCCCAGCCGGCTTGGCCGATTCGTCGCGCCCAGCGGCTGGAGTCTTGGCATCCGCGGCTCGAGGCGCATCCTCGGCCCAGCCCGGCACGAGCGTCGGACCTACGAGAACAGCCACGAGCAAGGCGAGGCTCACGAGGCGCAGATGCATGCGAGATGAAGCCATTGCGTGTTGAACCGCTCCAGCGCGTCTCTGATTAGAGAACCTGGGGAAATGCCTTTGCTCGGTTCCAATGGTGCCATTATACACCGATGTTAACGAAATGCAGGCACCGAACTGAGACTTTGTCAGATTTGTCCAAGTGCGAGTCACGCCCTGCTGGAGTGTAGCATTTCTCGGTTGGGCACGCCGGTTTTTGTGTGGTAGTTTACCGCTGACAACCCCCGGACGAACGCTGCCAATTGGCTTGCAAGGGCCGTGCAAGGAAATCTGGTGACGGAATTCCTTGTCAGAGAAGAAGTTGTGGTCGCGGCAGACATTGGTTTGCATGATTTGCACACACAGGTCTGGTGCAAGGAATCCAGGCCGTCAGCGTGAAAACCAATCGGCTTCGCACCGCCCAGGAGAATCCGGGAACACTTTACCGACTCTTGAAGGCCAACTCCGGTAGGATGCGACCCGATGGCTGCCATCGTGCGCCCGGCGCCGCTTTACGACGCATTCACGACCGTGGAGGTACAGTGGCTCCGCCACCGGGTTTTCCCCTTGCAAGAGGCCCAGCACCAACCGCGGCTCAGCGGGGTGGCGGCAAGACGTAGCCCAGTTCCCGCAGAGCCCGGCGGACGGCCGCTTCCTCGGCTACCCGAAAGACCAGCTGACGCTCCCCGGCCAGCTGGCAGAGCTGGCGCAGCCGCCGATCATGCGCGAGCAATTGAGCCACGTGCGAAAACGGTGACAGTCTATCGAAGCTGCAAAGGCCACAGAGCTTCGGGAGAAAATCGCGCCCTGGCCGGAGGCCAAATGCGGCAAGAAGCTTGGGAAGGGGACAAGCAACGTCGTACCAGCAGTCCAGACTTCGAATCAGATGGCCAGGAGTTCCTGTACGGTGATCAGCACTTCCAGTTGGTCGAACTTCTTCTTGAGGCGAGCTTGCAGGCGCTCCAAATAGCGAAGGGTTTCCAACGGCGTCTGCGCGCGGAAGTCCATGGCATCGAAGACCACAACGCGGTCCTGATAGACCGCGCCTGCGGACTGCCAGAGCCCTTGTAGGGGGAACTGCCTTTGCGTGGACGTGACGCCGCCGAACCGCGCCAGCAGCTCCTGCTGCAAGGAGACGAACTTCCGTTCCGGAATGGGCCGGCCGTCGTTGTAGTCCAGAGGGAGGTAGATCTCGATGGCTCTAATCGGACGTGCCATGACGCCGCTTCTCCCGCCCTCCACGACGTGAGGTGAGTACCTCGTAGGAGAACCCTCGTGCGTCCAGCAGTTCCAGATGGGCGGGTAGGACCTCGTAGAGGGGATCCGGCGCGACCAACCGGACCGGCGCCAGTTCGATCAGCGCCCTCCAGGCTTTGCCCCATTGGTCTTTCGGGATGCGAATCGTGATCATGAGGATCTCCTCGGCCCTGGAGGCCAAAAAGCGACCACGGTGAATTATAGCCCGACAGGTGTCGGGCCACCAACGCGATTCGCACCAGCGGGAGGAAGTCTGTACCGCGGTCGGCACACTCCGTGTGCCGACTCCTTTCTTTCTTGGTCGCTTCCAACGGCCAGCCGCGCTTGCTGGACCCCCTACCGGGTGGAGAGCCGGGGTAAAAGAACCTGCTGGAGGAGACGGACTAGTGGCCCGTACCTCCTCGCGCCTTCGCCACTTCCCACAGTCATTCGCTGTCCCGCCTGGCCCAGCACCGACCGTGGCTCATCGGGGTGCCGGTAGGGATTGGAGATTCAATGATCATCGCCGAGACGGCATCGACGCGACAAGCATCGGCGATCAAGCGCCTGCCGCCGGTTCCCCGTTACCAGTGCCAGGGGTCGGCAAGGGCAGCGGCTCCAAGCGGGTGACGTGGGCCAAGTCCACGATGGCGTAACGGTCGTAGACCGGTTCGGCGGACTCAGGACCGGGGAAACCAACAAAGACAGAACGGTGGCCAGGAACGCACAGCTCCGGGTGGCGAATGTCGTAGGCCGAGCCGTCCGAGATGAACAGCCGCAACGGCGTGAAGGGCCTGCGGCGCAGCGCGTCGTGGACTTCTTCCCAGCGCATGGGTGCTTACCTTGCTGTCGCTTACCTTGGCAGGGCGGGAAGCGGCAACCGAGGAAAGGAAGCAAAACCTCGGTTGCCGTGTGAAAACCGGCCTGGTTCCGATCGAGGGTGTTCTGGGTCCCCTGCTTGTGGCGGCAAGTTTGTAACTTGCCAGATGGGCCCCGGCAAGTTGCAAACTTGCCGCCACAAGCATGCGACCCGAGTTTGAACCAGGTCTGAAAACCCGGCCGTTACCCGTGGCCACGGGGACGGCCTGCGGTCATTGTACCCACTCCTGAGTGCGGTGGGATGCGTTTCCCCGCGCTTTGTCCTGTCCCTACCGTGTCCAAGACGCACCGGACAGTGACCAGTGGCCTGGCACTTTCCACTCGCACCAGAGACGCATGGCGGCAATCGTTCCCCCATCGGTTACAAGCGGTGCTCACGAGTACCAGGATGGCACGCCGGATTGGCTCCGACAGCGTCGGCCAAGCCGCGAGGATGCGAGCCAGGTCGGTGCCTTCCTGACGGAGCTGGGCCGAGCACGGTCTACGGCTTGCGCTCGTCGCTGGGCGGAGGCTTTGCTTCCAACTCGGCCACGAGCTTCTTGTAGTCCTCACGCAACCGCAGTGGGTCGAGGTCGCTATCCTGCTTCAGATGCGCGACCCTGGCCGGGACTTTGAAATAGCCCGCCGCCAAAGCTCTGGTGAGCAGTTCGATCGCGTGGGCAGCGTACTGCTCACCAAGCCGGTCCCGGTCGGCCTGGGGCAACTGGACATCCTGACGGACCCCGGCCGACGACAGGGAATAGACGCAAGCTGCGTTATACAGGGTATCACCGGTTACATTCTTCGCCTGGGTGAGGTCCTTGGCCTCCGCCGTGGCCGCCGGGGCGTGCTGCCCCAGATGGGCAAGGGTGGCAGCGCGTTGCAGGCGCAACTCGTTTCGATCGGGCCCGGTTTCGAGTTCCAGGGTCTGGTCCCAATCCTTTAGCGCCTCGGCGTGGCGGCCCAGACGGGTCAAGGCTGTTGCCCGGCCCCAGTGGGCATTGCGGAGGAATTGCCGGGCGGTCGGGTTGTTGGGTTCGCGTTGGCGCACGCCTTCGAGCACAGGGAAGGCCTTGGCGTACCATAACAAGCTGTCTTCGGGCTTGCCGCTGTCACGAACGAGGTGACCCAGGTTGACATAAGTTCCACCAAGGTCGATCTGGTACCGGGGGACGTCGGGATGCGTGGCGACCAGTTTCTCCCGAAGATTCCGCGTTTGGTCGTAGGACTTGAACGCCGCCTCCCGCTGGCCGGTGGTCTGTTGGAAGTAGCCGAGGTTGTGGTAGGTGAGGGCTAGGTCCTTCTGGTACTTGGAGACGTCAGGATGCGCAGCAACCAGCTTCTCCCAGAGGGTCTGCGCCTGCCCGTAGGACTGCAACGCCGCTTCCCGCTGGCTGGTGACACTTTGCAGGATGCCGAGGCTGTTGTAGGTGTTGGCCATGTCGTTCTGGTACTGGGGGACATCGGGATGCGTGGCGACCAGTTTCTCCTGGAGGTTCCGGGCCTGCCCGTAGGACTGCAACGCCGCCTCCCGCTCGCCGGTGGTCTGTTGCAAGTTGCCGAGGTTGTAGCAGGTGGCGGCCAAGTGGTTCTGGTACTGGGGGACGTCGGGATGCGTGGCGACCAGCTTCTGCTGGAGGTTCCGCGCCTGCCCGAAGGACTGTAACGCCGCCTCCCGCTGGCCCGTTTCCGCTTGCAGGGCCCCGAGGCCGAGATAGGAGCGGGCCACCCCCAGCAGGTACTGGGGGACATCGGGATGCGTTGCGACCAGCTTCTCTCGGAGGGCCCGCGCCTGG
>JBGQLF010000293.1:0-9197 GCA_041499985.1 Gemmataceae bacterium | reverse complement strand
CTGCCGCACCTGCTGTGGCGCGAACTGGCCCACCGCCAGCGGCGGAACGAGACGCCGAACCTGCAAGAGTATCAGCAGCGCTTCCCCAAGGATGCCGAACTGATCCAGAGCATTTTCCGCGAGCAGGTGCGCTTGCCTGCCGATTCGTCTGGGCCAGAAGATTCCTCCAGCCACTCCCCCGATACCGGCCCGTGGTCCTTCACTCCCGGCGAATCCAGCGCAGCCGATCTGCCCGCTCATCTGGGGCGCTACCGGATCACGGCCCGACTCGGCTCCGGAGGCTTTGGCGTTGTCTACCAGGCTTACGACGACGACCTCCAGCGCGAGGTGGCGATCAAAGTGCCGCACCGGCACCGCATCCAGTCGTCCGGCGACATTGACGTCTACCTGGCCGAGGCCCGTATCCTCGCCGGCCTCACGCACCCCGGCATCGTGCCCGTGTATGACATGGGGCGGACCGACGATGGCCTGTGCTACGTGGTCTCGCGCTTCGTCACCGGCAGCGACCTCAAGGCCAGGCTGCGGCAGCAGCGGCCCGGGTCCCGCGAGGCGGCGGACATTGTTGCCCGGGCGGCCGAAGCGCTGCACCATGCGCACCAGCGCGGCCTGGTCCATCGGGACATCAAGCCGGCCAACATCCTGCTCGATGCCGGCGGTCAGCCGCTGATCGCGGACTTTGGCCTGGCCCGCCGGGAAGAGGACATCGGCAAGGGGCCCGCCTTCACCGGCACGCCGGCCTACATGAGTCCCGAGCAAGCCCGCGGGGAAGGCCATCGCGTCGATGCCCGCACCGATGTCTTCGGCCTGGGGGTCGTGCTCTACGAGTTGCATATCGGCCGACGGCCGTTTCAGGGTGACAGCGTGAAGGAAGTCCTGGACCAGATCAAGACCCTGGAGCCACGCCCGCCCCGCCAGCTGGACGAGACCATCCCCAAGGAGCTGGATCGCATCTGCCTGAAGGCGCTGAGCAAGCGGGCTGCGGACCGGTACAGCACCGCGCTAGACTTGGCCGAGGACCTGCGCCACTGGCTGGCGGGGGACCACGGCCCAGCGCTGGCCCCGGTTCAGGTCGTGCCCCCCCCGGCGGTCCATGTCAGCGTGGCGCCGGTGCCAACCAGCCCAGTCAGCGTGGCGGCAGTGCCCACTGGCCTGGCCCCCACGAGTCTCCTTCCAGTGCCGCTCGGTTCCGACAGCGACCAGGGGCCGACCAAGGTGGTGCCTAAGGGCCTGCGGTCGTTCGATGCCGAAGACGCCGACTTCTTCCTGGAGTTACTGCCGGGACCACGCCACCGCGACGGTCTGCCGGAGAGCCTGCGCTTCTGGAAGACGCGCATCGAGGCGACGGACCCCGAGAAGACCTTCCGGGTGGGCCTGCTCTATGGGCCGAGTGGCTGTGGCAAGTCCTCGTTGGTCAAGGCTGGCTTGCTGCCGCGCCTGGCCGAGACGGTGCTGACGCTCTATGTCGAAGCGACCCCAGCGGACACCGAAGCGCGACTCTGGAAAGGCTTGCACAAGCGCTGTCGGGACGCGGCCGACAACCGCGGGCTGATCGAAACCCTGGCCAGCTTGCGCCGCCACCCGGCGGCGTGGAGCCACCGGGGTACGGCGCCCGGCCGCAAGGTGCTGCTCGTGCTCGACCAGTTCGAGCAATGGCTGCACGCCCGCAGGGGGGAGCAGAACACGGAGCTAGTCGAGGCCTTGCGGCAGTGCGACGGCGAGCACGTGCAGTACCTGCTCCTGGTCCGCGATGACTTCGGCATGGCGGCCGCCCGCTTCCTGAGCGAGCTGGAAATTCCCATCCTGGAAGGCCAGAATTTTGCCACGGTCGATCTGTTCGACCCCCAGCACGCGCGCAAGGTGCTGCGGGAGTTTGGCCGTGCCCTCGGGTGCTTGCCGGACACGCGCGCCGAACTCACCCCGGCCCAGGAGCAATTCCTCGAGCAGGCCGTGGCCGGGCTGGCCCAGGATGGCAAGGTGATCTCGGTGCGCCTGGCGCTGTTCGCGGAGATGGTCAAGGGCAAAGCCTGGACACCGGCAACCTTACGCGCGGTGGGCGGGATCGAGGGGCTGGGTGTGACCTTCCTGGAAGAAACGCTTGGGGCCCGGGCGGCGAACCCGGAACGCCGTCTGCACCAGCGCGCGGCCGGCGCGGTCCTGAAGGCGCTGCTACCCGAGCAGGGCACCGACATCAAGGGCCATACGCGCTCGCAGCAGGAGTTGCTCGAAGCATCCGGATATGGGCGGCGGCCGCAGGCCTTCGACGGCTTGCTCCGCATCCTGGACACCGAGCTGCGGCTGATCACGCCGACCGAGCCCGAAGGCATCGAGGATCGAGGATCGAGGATCGAGGATCGAGAACCGGAGAGGGAGCAGGGCGATCCTCGATCTTCGATCCTCGATCCTCGATCCTCGGGATACTACCAGCTGACCCACGATTACCTCGTTCCCGCCTTGCGGCAGTGGTTGACCCGCAAGCAACGCGAGACGCGGCGCGGGCGCATGGAACTCCTCCTGGCCGAGCGAACGGTCTTGTGGAGCGCCAAACAGGAGAGCCGGCAGCTGCCCGGCTGGTGGGAGTGGGGCAACCTCCTGCTGTTCACGCGGAAGAAAGACCGGACCGCGCCCCAGCAGCAGATGCTGCGCGCCGCGACCCGGAAGCACTTCGGGCAGGCAGGCCTTCTGGCCGTCTTTTTCGCCCTGATCAGCTGGGCCATTTTCGCAGTGATGCAGGGACCGCTGAAAGCGAACGAGTTGGTCCGCAGGCTGGCCGAGGCAGAGATTGCGGACGTACCCGAGATCGTTACCGAGCTTTCGTCCTATCGGTCCTGGGCGGTCCCGCAACTGCGCAAGATGATCCAAAGCTCTCCCGAAACCAGCAAGAAGCGGTTGCGCGCCAGCTTGGCTCTGTTACCGGTGGAGGCGGAACAACACAAGGACTACCTCTACCACCGAATGCTGGAGACCGCCAATCCCCCCGAATTCCGCGTCATCGGTGAAGCGTTGGGGGATCCGTCCGCGAAACACCACGAGGAGCTCGTGCAGCGGCTGTGGAGGTTGCTGCCCACCGAAACCAACCTGGACCGGCGTTTCCGGGTTTTGTGTGCCCTGGGCATTTTTGAGCCACGCCATCCACAATGGAAGAACTTGAGCCACGAGGTTGCCAACCTGCTCGTCCAGCAAAACCCACTGGTCGCTCTCCAGTGGCGTTCCGTGACGAATCACCTTCGTGAATGGATTGTGCAATCTCTGTTAAATGTCCTGCGCGATCCGGATCGACCCGAGTCCGAACGCTCCCTGGCCGCGGAACTGCTTCTGTCCTACGGCTATTACGAGGGCAGACAGTGGCAGGCCTTTCGAGACCTGGTCCTCGAGACTGAAGGGGGCCCCTACGAGGTGCTCTTGCCCTGGTTCATGGCAGACTCGAAACGAGCGGCCATCCTGCTCAATGAGGAACTGACCACGCCGGTACCGCCCCATGCGCCCGACAAGGACAAGGACGATGTAGCGAAGCGTCAAGCCCACGCCGCCGTCGTCTTACTCCAGCTCGATCAGGCCGACGAGCGCCTTGGGCCCGACGAATTGATTTATGCGGCGCCCCTGTGGCCACGGCTCCAGCAGAGTTCCGACCCCCGCGTGCGATCCTACCTCATTCACCGCCTGAGCCATGTCCGCGTCGATCCGGAAACCCTCCTCCGACAGTATGCAGCGGAGAAGGACGAGTCGCGTGGGCGCGCGTTGCTGCTGAGCCTCGGCCAATTCGACGCGATCAAGTTGCCCCTCCTGAAACGGCAGGCACTGGTGCCAAAGCTTCTCGAGGACTACCGCACCCACGCCGATGCCGGCATCCACTCCGCCGCCGACTGGTTGTTGCGCCACTGGCAACAGCAGGACCGGCTCCGGGAGATCGGTAAGGTATTGGCTACCGGCAAGGTCGAAGGCAATCGCCACTGGTATCTCAACCGCCAGGGGCAGACGCTGGTGGTGCTCCCGCAGCCTGACGACTTCTGGATGGGCTCCCCGGACCAGGAGCAGGACCGGTTGGACACGGAAACGCGGCACCGGAAGCGCATCCCGCGCTCATTCGCCCTCGCCACCAAGGAAGTCACGGTCGGGCAGTTCCAGGAATTCCTCGAGGCCAACCTGGACGTGGCCTCGCCGCTCCGAGGCCACGTCCTCGAGAAGGACAATCGGGACCGGGACAAGCCGATCACCGGCGTGACCTGGTGGGAGGCGGTGCAGTATTGCCGGTGGTTGAGCGAGCAGGAGAAGATCCCCGAGAGCGAGATGTGTTATCCGAAAATAGCGGCCATCAAAGAAGGCATGGAGTTGCCGGCAGATTACCTCCACCGCGCCGGCTACCGTCTGCCGACGGAAGCCGAGTGGGAGTACGCCTGCCGGGCCGGGGTGACCCTGAGCCGCCATTTCGGGAGCGATGACGCGATGCTCGGTCCGTATGCGTGGTACGGTCCGAATGCTCGCGGCGACGTGCACTCGGTCGGCACCAAGATGCCCAACGACTATGGACTGTTTGATATGTACGGCAACGCTGCGGAATGGTGCCAGGATGCGTTCGCACCCTACCCGAGGGCACCTGGGGAGACGACGATCGAGGACGGCGAAGACCAGCGTCCCGTGGACCCGTCCGTGCGCCGTGTGCTCCGGGGCGGCGCGTACTTCTCCGTGGCGGCCAAGTTGCGGTCGGCGTCCCGCTTCGGATCCCAGCCGCACATCCCTCTCGACTTCGCCGGACTGCGCGTGGCCCGGACGTGGCGCTGAGGAATGAGGAATGCGGGCGGCATTCGTGGGCCCGGAACAGCTCACCGGCATAAAGGAGGCTGGGGGCGGTGGCCAACACGGGGCCAACGCGTTTTTCTCCGGAGGAGATCCCCAAGCTGGAGGACCTGGAAGGGCCGCCGTGGTGAGGACGAGATCATCACGGGGCCTTCGCGATGGCCGCGTTCGTGATGTCGGTGACCACCTTACGGATCAGTTCCCACGTCTCGCGGTGGTAAGACTCAGGGATATCAATCCGGTCACCATCTTTGTAGCGAGCGAACTTGCCGGCCTTCGATTCGTAGCTCTTGCCCGCGATTCCCCGGTTGTGGACCAAGACATCGCGCGCCGCTTTGGCCTCGGCGATCCGGTCGACCTCGTCCCCTGTTGGGCAGCCGAGTTTCGCCTTGTCCTCCAGGTACGCGAACCAGCTCGTGGGCCGCTCGTACAGGACCTCGTTCAGCTCCTTGTTGACCACCAGCAGGGTGATCGCGTCCTTATCCGGTGCATCCAGGACCGCCTTGAAATCCACTTTCTTCCCGATCAGGTTCCGCGGGTACGCCAGCAGCCAGAGGCGCAGCAGGTCGAAGAAAAAACTCTCGAAGATGGCGAGGAACTGCTGAAAAGTCGCTTCGGCGAGTTGCTTGGCCAGGTACCCCCGAGCCTTACCGACGGGCTCCGTCTGCGTGGTCACGCTGCCGGTAGCCGCGTTCCGGTTGGTGAACGTGCTGCCAGCCTGGACAACGTTGCGGACGATGCGCCAGGCGATGATCGTATCCATGTAGTAGTCGTGGGCCGCGTTGAGGTCCGCCAACACACGGTCCCTCAGCACCCGGATTTCATCGGCCAGTGCCATGGAACACCTTGGTAGTCAGCGGACGCTGTCCAAGATCGCTTGAACGGCATTTGGATCCGTCTCGCGGCCAAAGCCGAGGAACGCGACTTCCGGCCCTCCGTTGAACGAGAGATAATTCTCCTCGACCCAATAGTGAAGGCCGTGGCTGTCGAGGAGCCGGCGGAGATCGTCGAGCTGGCTGACAGGCACGTCCTCGATGTACGGCCTCACCGTTCCGTACATCGTGACGCGCAGTGGTTTGTTGGTCGTGACGTCTATCATCGTCCGTTGCCCTCCTACACGAGTCCGATGGGCGGCCTGAGCCAGTACTCGTGGCGCTTCCGGCTGGCCGCCCGAGGTGAATCGGATGGCATTCATCATCTATTGTAACTCTGAACAGTATGACAGCAACCACGCCCCACAGGCCGCAAGAAACGCTGCCCGTCGTGATGGGTTGGGCCGCGATTTGGGCAGTTACCGAGTAGAGCCGACAACGACACGCCTGAGGGCACCGGCGCGGACCAAAGGAAGACTTTGCTCTCCGGTCCGCCCGTGGCTTGAGGAGGCAAGGTGGCACCGGCAGCCCAACCGGACAGGAAATGTTTGACAGCCCTCGGTGGACGCTGTACAAAATCTAGTTGAAAGCAAGAGTAATCCTGGTTGTACGGAATTGCGAACGGGTAACCTCCGTGGTCCCTGCATGGGCATGACCATAGCGCAGATCTGCTGCCTTGCTCCTGTCCGGGCAAGGTAGCTCTCCTCCTCTAGGCCATTCCTGCGCCGCTTTCACGGCGAGCATCTGCTCTCGGGTTTCGTCGCTTGGTCACCGCGATTGCCCAGAGAGGGAAATACTCCCATGCCACAGGATCCTGTCCGAACCTGCCGGGGGGCACGCCACGCCTTTACGCTGATCGAGCTGCTGGTCGTCATCGCGATCATCGCGGTTCTGATAGGTCTGCTGCTGCCGGCGGTGCAGAAAGTCCGCCAGGCGGCCAACCGCATCCAGTGCCAGAACAACCTTAAACAGCTGGGCCTAGCTCTGCACGGCTTCCACGACAGCTATGGTCAATTTCCCCTGGGCTCGGAGAATAAGCCCCAGATGGCGCTGACGGGACCACGTCTCACGTTCATGATCTGGCTCTACCCTTACTTGGAGCAAGAGGCCGTCTTCAAAAAGTTCGATCTGAAGGCCCCAGGCACCCTCAACAACGGCGTCGTCGTCCCCTGGTGTGGGTCCCCGAATTCCTTGCCCGTTGATGCCCCTACGGCCGTCGTGATCCCCAGCCTGCTGTGCCCGAGCGACGGCTTGGGAGGCAAGACGTTCACGGGCAGGAATGACGCCGGCGAGCCGCTCGGGACGTGGAACAAGTGCAACTATCTGGGCTTCTTTGGGGACAAAAACTACGGCGGCTTTTTCCCGGGGTACCCCCCGAATCAGCCGGCCGTGTTTGGCTTTAATCGCGTCGTGCGGCTGAACGACATCCGGGATGGGACGAGTAACACCATGGCCATGGGCGAGTACCTCACCGGACTTCCCCAGCAAGAGGCTGCGCATGATAGTCGGGCCGTACACTGGAACGATCTGCCCAGTATGAGTCAACTGTATACGCGCTCCGGTCCGAATAGCTCCAGCCCCGATCTCCTCTACCCGGAAAGCAATTGCTACGACCGGCCGTCGCTCAACTTGCCTTGCGCGGGTTCCAGTTTGGAAGAGATGACGGCTACCTCGCGCAGCAGGCACCCGGGAGGAGTGAATGTCCTGATGGCCGATGGGTCAGTACGTTTTATTGACCAGCGGATTAATCTGGGCATCTGGCAGGGCTTGGGGACCATTGCCGGCGGTGAAGTTCTGGGAGATTTCTAGCACTCGTTTGGAGCCTGACCATCTGGAGGGAATATGAACACCCTTGAGAAGATAAGAACCGCTTTCCGGAGAGCCCCGGTTTTGGGATGGTCGGCCTTGGGTTTGCTGTTGCTTGCCGGCCTCCTGTTGCTGGTGGCAATGGCGAAATCGGAGCCCACGGTAACGGGCATCGTCCGCTTGGACGGCGAACCCCTGTCAAAGGGTTCGATCCGGTTTGTCCCCGTGGAGGGCACCCGCGGATCCGATGCCGGAGTGGCGCTTCGTAAGGGGAAATACCGGATCGAGAAAGGCTTGACCGCGGGCAGGTACAAGGTCGAAATCCAGGCTGCGCGCGTCGTACTAGGGAAAAAGGTGCGCGATCCTTTAGCCCAAGATTTGATCGATGCGGAGGAGGCGATCGTGTTTGAAGAGTTCAACCCGATCCGCGAGGTCGGCCCGGGCCTCAACACGTACGATTTCGATTTGAAAGTAGCCAGGAAACGGCGCTAGATCCCCTGTGTTAGCGAATCGCGCACGGTCATCTCAGAGGGTCTTCCGATCCACTGCCGACGAAGCTACGTGTCCGGCTCCTTGGCCTTGATCCGGTCAACCCGGCCTTTAGGGCGGCAGAGGCCCACAGGCGTGCCATGAGCGAAACTCCCCGGACGAGGAACGAAGGGCTGCCGCGGGCGCGGGGAGTGGAGGAAGCGTGCCAGCACCCGGATTCCACCGGTCCCGAGCAGCCGGCTGCCGAGGAAAACGACGTCCCCGTGCGGCTGGGACGTTATCGGATCACCGCCCGGCTCGGCTGCGGGGGTTTTGGCATCGTCTACCAGGGGCACGACGACGACCTGAACCGAGACGTGGCCATCAAGGTGCCCCACCGGCACCGCGTCTCCTCCCCGGAGGACGTCGATGCCTATCTGGCCGAGGCCCGCACGTTGGCCGGCCTCGATCACCCGGGCATCGTGCCGGTTTACGACGTGGGCCGCACTGCCGACGGCCTCTGTTACCTGGTCTCCAAGCTCGTCGAAGGCAAGGACCTGAGGACGCACCTCCAGCGGGGCCGGCCGTCCTACGCCGAGTCGGTCGCCCTCGTCGCCCGGGTCGCCGAGGCACTACACCACGCCCACCGGCGCGGCTTGATCCATCGGGACATCAAACCGGCTAACATCCTGCTCGACGCCGGGGGCCGCCCGGTCGTCGTGGACTTCGGCCTGGCCCTGCACGAAGAGGAACTGGTCCAGGGGCCGGCCCTGGTCGGTACTCCCGCGTACATGAGCCCAGAGCAGGCCTGCGGGGAAGGACATCTGGTCGATGCCCGGACCGACGTCTACAGCCTGGGCGTGGTCTTCTACGAGTTGCTCACGGGGCAGCGGCCGTTTCACGCCGACAGCCGGGCGGCTCTGCTGGAGCAGATCAAGAAAAAGGACCCCCGCCCACCTCGCCAGCTCGATGATGCGATCCCCAAGGAGCTGGACCGAATCTGTCTGAAAGCCTTGGCCCGGCGCGTGTCGGACCGCTACAGCACGGCGCTCGACCTGGCCGAAGACCTCCAGCACTGGCAGCCCGGGCCAGCGGACAAGCCAGCTGTGAGCGTGCAGGTGGTCGTTTCGCCGCCGACCGGTACGGCTCCCTCTTCCGCGGTCACCAAGAGCGGGCCGCCTGACTCCGATCAGCGACCGATCCAGGTGGTGCCCAAGGGGCTGCGCTCGTTCGACGCGGCCGACGCCGACTTTTTCCTGG
>JBGQLF010000292.1:0-9206 GCA_041499985.1 Gemmataceae bacterium | reverse complement strand
GTGTCGTTCATCGCGCGCGGTCGACTGCCCGAGGAGCAATTGCCCGAAGGGCATTGTCGGATTGCACCCGATCTGATCGCGGAAATTGTCTCTCCGAGGGATACATACTACGAGGTGGAGCAGAAGATCCAGCAGTTCTTGCAAGCGGGCGTACGATTGGTTTGGGTAGTCAACCCGTCCACCCGTACCCTACGCGTTCATCGGCCGAACTGCACTCTGACCGACTTGCGCGAGCACGAGGAACTGAGCGGCGAAGACGTGCTGCCCGGGTTTCGTTGCCGGGTTGGCGACATCTTCCCACCGCTGGAAGGAGCCGCGCCGGCCAATGGTGTGACCGGCCAGGTGCTACCTCCTTCTCCGTGAATCAGAGTCATTCTCATGACAACCTCTATCCTACACTGGATGCGCCTGGCGGGGTGTGCCTGCCTGTTTGCGACATGGGCGAGCGCCCAGGCCGCGCCGCCGACGCTGACTTATCTTTTTCCGGCTGGCGCACAACGGGGGCAGACCATTGAGGTCACCGCCGGCGGTTCCTTCGATCCCTGGCCGGTGCAGGTCTGGGTGGACGGCAAGGGCATCGCGGTTCAGGCGGCCAAGGACAAAGGCAAGTTGTCCGTCACGGTTGCGCCCGACGCCGTGCCCGGCATCTACTGGATCCGGCTGTACAACGAGCAAGGCGCAACCTCGCCACGGCCCTTTCTCGTCGGCACGCTGCCTGAAGTGCTCGAACAGGAACCGAATGATGATCCGAAAAAGCCGCAGGTTCTCCCTTCGTCAGAGGTCACTGTCAACGGCCGGTTGGAGCGCAACGGCGATGTCGATGGGTTCGCCGTGAAGCTGCACAAGGGGCAGACTCTGGTTGCCTCGCTCGAAGCCAATCGCGTGCTCGGTTCCCCTATGGATGCCGTGCTCCAGGTGGTCTCGGCCGACGGCTTCGTACTGGAGCAGAACAACGATTATCACGATCTGGATCCTCAAATTGTCTTCACGGCACCCGCGGACGCAACCTATGTCATCCGCACGTTTGCCTTCCCGGCCACTCCGGACAGCAGCATTCGGTTCGCCGGTGGGGAGACGTACATCTATCGGCTGACGCTGACGACGGGCGGGTTTGTGGATCATGTCTATCCCCTCGCGGTAACGCGGTCCCATCCCGAACCCGTGGCTCCGTTCGGCTGGAACATCCCCGAGGCGGCGACCAAGCTGACGGTCCTTCCGGAACCGGATGCGGATACGGGACGCGTGTTTCATCCACTCTTGGCCAATCCGGCCTGGGTGCGCCTGGAGCCGCATCCGACGACGATCGAGGTCGAGCCCAATGATTGGCAACACCCCCAACCGATCACGCTGCCACTCACGATCACGGGCCGTATCGACGTTCCCGGTGACGTCGATGTCTATCAATTCCAGGCGAAAAAGGGGCAAAAACTGTTCTTCCAGGTGGAAGCGCGCCGCCTGGGATCACCGCTGGATCCCGTGCTCCGTTTGGCGGATGCCGCCGGCAAGACGCTCGTCGAGGTAGACGATACCGGCCCGGCCCGCTCGGCCTCGCGCGATGCCGAATTGACGTTCACCGTGCCCGAGGACGGCAAATACCATGTGGAAGTTCGCGATCTGCATGCCGAGGGCCAACCGCGTGCGGTCTACCGGCTGCGTGCGTTGTTCGCCGAGCCGGACTATGAGTTGACCGTAGCGGCCGACCACTTCATCGTGACGCCCGGCAAGCCGCTCGAGATCCCGGTGCGCATCGATCGGCGCAACAGCTTCGATCGCGAAGTGGAGATTACCGTAGACGGATTGCCCGAAGGGGTGACGGCGGCCCTGGTCACGTCGACGCCTACGGGAAGTGCGGCCAAGTCGGTGGTGGTTCGCGTCAGCGCCCAAACAGGTCCGGTTTCGGTTCCCCTTCGGCTTCTCGGCAAAGTGAAGAGTGGGCCGGAAAGAACACGACGGGCCAGCGCGGCGATTACCGGCTTGAATGCATCGACCACGCGTCTGTGGCTGACGATCCTCAAGCCGAAAGAGGCCGCCGAGAAGAAGTAAGCTGAGAGTCAGTTCCGAAAGCCCCTCGCCCCCGCTTCGGGGGAGAGAGGAGCCTTCCCGAGGTCTTCGCATGGCAACGTGGAAAATCGCCGGTGTCCAGATAGATTGCCGTTTCGGCGACAAACGTCACAACCTCGAGGTGATCCGAACCAAGCTGCGTAAGGCGGCGGAGCTGGGGGCCCGGTTGGTGGTGTTCCCCGAATGCGCCCTGACTGGCTACGGTTTTGACAGCAAGGACGAGGCCTGGCCGCACGCCGAGACGCTTCCGGGTCCCAGCAGTGAAGCGGTCGCCGTCGCGTGTCGCCAGCTCGGCGTCTGGGCTGCCTTCGGTCTTCTGGAACGCTCCGGCGAAGCCCTCTTCAACGCCTGCGCCCTGGTCGGGCCGGACGGCTTCGTGGCCGGGTATCGCAAGATTCACTTGCCGTACCTCGGCGTGGATCGTTTCACAACGCCCGGCGATCGACCGTTTGCCGTCCACGATCTCGGCGGCCTGCGCGTGGGCATGAATATTTGCTACGACGGCGGTTTTCCCGAATCGGCCCGAGTGCTGACGCTGCTGGGAGCGGACCTGGTGCTGTTGCCGACAAATTGGCCGACCGGCGCGCGGAGCACGGTCCAGTACCTGATCCAGGCGCGGGCGCTGGAGAACCACATCTATTACCTGGCCGTGAATCGAGTTGGGGAGGAACGGGGCTTCCGTTTCATTGGGCAAAGCCGGATCGTCGATTGCAACGGTGAATTGCTTGCCAGTGGCAGCGGCGACGGCGAGGACATCGTGTATGCCGAAGTGGATCCTGGCCGGGCCCGCCAGAAACAGGTGGTGAATATCCCCGGCAAGTACGAGATCAACCGCGTCGCCGATCGCCGGCCCGAGATGTACGGGGTGCTGACCGAGGCGCGCGATTCGCGGACAGCCAGCCGCTGACCGCACGCGCAGAGTGCCGCATTCTTTGCCGCCTGGTATTGGCACAAGGGACGAGCTTGACGTAGAGTTCCTTTGAAGGACCGACGCGTCATACAGCAGGTTCTCGATCGCCTCATCTCCACCGTACCCGTCGCGTGGGCATGACTGGCCTAACCTTGGTCGAAGGAGGTACAGCATGTTTCTTCGCGGATGGTTGCGCCGCATTTCGCACCGAAGCGCTCTCAGAACCGGTCAACGACCCGTACGGAAGCCGACCCAGCGCCTTCAGCTCGAGGCGCTGGAGGCTCGCGACGTGCCGAGCCTTCTCGGCGATCCGCTCTTCCCCGCGGATAATCCTTGGAATGAGAAAATCACCAATGCCCCGGTGGCGGCCAACTCCGCCGGGATCATGAATAACATCCTCAGCCACGGCAATGGCCAACTCCACCCCGACTTCGGTCAGGACTATCGGACTCCCAGCACGGCGCTCTATGGCATTCCCTACAACGTCGTCCATGGCAACGCCGTACCGAAGGTCCACGTCGTCATCGACGCTTATCCCGGCGAGAGCGACCTCCAGGACGCCCCCATCCCGATCAATGCGGTCATTGAAGGAGACTTGCAGACTGGCCCCACCGTGGGGGTGAACAACCGCGGCGATTCGCACCTGCTCGTCTGGGATGAGGACAACAACATCGCCTACGAGTTTTATCGCGCCTCGCGGCCCAGCGAGAACGCCGATGGCAAATGGCACGCCGATCAGGAATCGGTCTGGGACATGAAGAAAGATTCCTTCCGGACGCCCGGCTTCACCTCGGCCGACGCCGCGGGACTGCCAATTCTACCCGGCCTCGTGCGTCCCGATGAAGGGCTGCCCACGAGCCAAGGCGGCCAGGGGGTGATCAACCACGCCATCCGCTTCACGCTGCAAAATTCGCTGATTCTCAACCAGTACGTCTACCCGGCGTCGCATACGGCGAACCCCGGCAACACCAATGCTGCCATCATGCCGCCGATGGGTGCCCGCTTCCGCCTCAAGGCCAGCGTGGACATCTCGCAGCTCAGCCCGGAGGCGCGGGTGATCGCTCAGGCGATGAAGGATTACGGCCTGATCTTGGCGGACAACGGCAGCAACTTCTACTTCAGCGGCAGCAGCTACAGCGTCAATGGCAGCAACCAGCTCGCCCTGACTTGGGACGACAACGATATCCAGAACTCCGTGCACGGCCTGAAGAGCTTGCACTACAGCGATTTCGAGGTGGTGGCTCTGACGCCAAGCGTTGCCGGTCTCAACCTGGCGACCGGATCCCCTGCGGGCGGCACAACGGTAACCATCAGCGGCTTGAATTTCTCCGGCGGGGCCGGACAGACGCAGGTCTTCTTCGGCGCCACCGCCGCCAGTTCGGTCACCGTCCTTTCCGATACCCAGATTGTCGTCACGGCACCGCCGCACGTAGCGGGCCTGGTGGATGTGACCGTAAAATCTCCCTATGGCAGTTCCGCCATCACAACCGCCGATCGCTTCAACTACGATCCGAATGTCCCGCCAGGCAACGGCCCCACGCCGAACCAGCGCTATGTGAGCCAGATTTACCTCGATCTGCTCCAGCGCTCCGTGGATCCCACGGGCCTGGCGGATTGGAGTCGTCTTCTGGATCAGGCGATGCCGCGGACGCAGTTTGTGCAGTTGATCGAGAGGAGCTTGGAGTACCGGACCGATGTGGTCCAGGGACTGTATCGCAAGGTTCTGGGACGAGGCGCGGATCCAACCGGCTTGACGGTTTGGGTCAACTACTTGAGCCAGGGGAACACGGCGGACCAGCTGGAAGCGGCGATTCTGGGTTCGGATGAATACTATGCCACGGCCGGCGGCGGGACCAATACCGGATTTGTGCAAGCGCTTTACGTCCTGGTGTTGAACCGGACCGTCGATACGACGGGCACGCAAGCCTGGGGCCAGGCGTTGGCCCAGAACACGCCACGTAGCGCCGTGGCAGCGGCGATTCTGGGCAGCATCGAGGCCGATACGCTGGAAGTACAGGCGCTGTACAATCAGTTGCTGCACCGTCCGGCGGAGAGTGCTGGCCTGGGTACCTGGGTCAATGCGCTCCAGCGGGGCCTGCGGCGGGAAGATCTGCTGGCGGCCATCGTCAGCTCGGACGAGTACTACGCGCTGGCGTGAATCCTTTCCTTCCTTGTGGGTTAGGATTCCGATCCTAACGTCAGGATCGGAATCCTAACCCACAAGGAAGAACTCGACCGGCGTTGGTCTAGCAAACAGTGCCCGGGCGTTACCGTTCGATTTTCAGCACCCGGTTATTGCTACTATCCGTGATGTACAGCACACCCGTCGGGTGGACGTAGACGCCATGTGGTTGATTGAATTCCGCTTGCTCCGGAGGCCCACCCACGCCGGCCGTGCCCTTCTTGCCGGTGCCGGCCACGCGGACGATTTTCTCCTCACGCGGGAGATACTTGCGAATCAGATGGTTCTCCGTATCGGCGATCAACACGTTGCCTTCGAGGTCGATGCACAGATGCTTGGGGCCGTTCAACGTCGCTTGACGCGCCGGACCGCCGTCCCCGGTGGCCCCGGCCTTGCCGGTACCTACCACGGTGCGGATCTTGCCGTTCGGATCGACGACGCGCAAGGCGTGTCCACTGCGCTCCAGGATGTAGACATGCCCTTGGCCATCCACCGCCACAGCCCGTGGATCGATCAGCGGAGCGGAGCGGGCCTCGGCTCCATCCATGGGTACGCCACGCTGCCCATTACCGGCTACGGTGCTGACGACGCCGGTCTCCCACTGGACGACGCGGATGCGCCGGTTATCCAGGTCGGCCAGGTACAGCCGTTCGCCCTTGGGAGCGAGCGCGACACAGTAAATGCCGCCGAATTGCGCCTGCGTTGCCGGCCCACCGTCCCCGCTGAAACCCTTCTGGCCCGTGCCCGCTACCGGAACGAGGACGCCGGTCTTGGCGTCGATCTTGCGGACGCGGTTGTTCCAGGTGTCCGAGAGGTAAATGTCGCCGTTGGGCGCGATGGCCAGGCTGTGCATGCCGTTGAACTGGGCCTTGAGGGGCGGGCCGCCGTCGCCACGATCGCCCTGCTGGCCCGTACCGGCAATGGTCGTCAGGATGCCCTGCCGGTCCACCTTGCGCACGCGCTGCCCGGTGAGCTCGACGAGGAACAGGTTACCCGCCTTGTCGAAATCCACGCCGAAGGGCGCTTGGAGTCGGCCCTGCGTTGCCGGTACTCCATCCGATTCCTGGCCGCCGCCTGCAACCAGCACCAGCTTGTCGGCCCGGGCGGAAGCGGTGAGCGCCAAACAGAGAGCCAAACACAGAGCCGGGACACGAACGGAAGAGTGCATGATGGAATCCCTTCAGGTGAGTAGTTGTTCATGGAACCGTTCTCGGACGGGGCTAGCCCTGTCCGAGAACGGTTCCTTGGTACCATTTCTGAAGGGGATGCACAAGCATCGAGATGCCGAGAAATCGAAATTCTTCCAGGGAGAGGAACTTTATCGCCGAGAAGCTTTCGCCCCCTCTCACAGGAACGGTGTCCTGCGAGAGAGGGCTGCCCTACTTCTTAGACGGACACGACGAACTGGAAATTGTTGTTGAGATCGTCCATTTGGGTCGCGCCACTGCCGCTTCGGCTGACTTTGGCAAGCGTTTGGAACAAGGTCCGGGTGGGGCTCGTCCCCAAAAGGGCACTGAAGTAATCCCCGATGCTCGTATCGCATTCAATCCGTACAGCATCGGAAGCGGAGAAGAGTCCGCCGGAACCGGTCGTCGAAGTCGTGTTGCTGTCTCCGGAGGAAGCGAAAAGCAGATTACCGGTGCGCGGGACCTGCCCGATGGCGAGTGGCGGTGTGGTGTTGCTATAGGCCGAGGTCGCGCCGCTGTTATACGCGCGGATCCGGTACGAGTACGACGTGTACTTCACCACGGTGCTGTCGATATAGCTGGTGACATGGGCCTCCACCGTCGCGATCTGGACGTACCGGCCGAGAAAACCAATCGAGTTGTCGGCCCGTTCAAGGTAAAAACCCGTCTCGGTAGTGGCGTTGTCCGTCCAGGTGAGCCGGATCTGGGTAGCCGGCGTGAGGCTGGCCACCAGATTCGAGGGCGCGGCCGGCGGGCTGACCAGCGTCGTGGCGGTTGCTTGGTTCGAGTAGCCCGAAGCCATGGTGCCGCTGAAATCCCGCACTCGGTAATAGTACTTCGTCGCCAAAGTTAGGCCGGAATCAATGTAGCTGGTGCTGTTGGCCCCCAGGCTCGCGATGGGGCTCCAGGTCGTGCCGTCGGTGCTGCGTTCGACACTGTAGCTGGTCTCGTTCGTGCCATTGTCCGTCCAGGTGAGCCAGATATACGTTGCCTTCAGAGCAGTGGCAACTAGATTCGAAGGTGCGGCGGGCGGGCTGACCAACAAGGTGACGCTGATCGCGTTCGAGTACGCCGAGGCCGTGGTGCCGTTAAAATCCCGGACGCGGTAATAGTACTTCATCCCCCAGGTCAAGCCGCTATCCGTGTAGCTGGTGCTGTGGGCCCCCAAGCTCGCGATGGGGCTCCACGTGGTGCCGTCGCTGCTGCGCTCGACACTGTAGCTCGTTTCGTTGGTCGCGTTGTCGTTCCAGGTGAGCCGGATCTGCGTCGCCGACAAGACGTTGGCAAGTAGGTTGGAAGGCGCGGCCGGTGGGCCGACCAATGTCGTAGCCGAGGCTAGGCTCGAGTAATCCGAGGGCGTTGTCCCATTGAACGCACGCACCCGGTAAGAGTACCTTGTCCCGGCGGCCAAGCCGGTATCTGTGTAGCTGGTGCTGTGGGGCCCTAGGCTCGCGATGGGACTCCAGGTCCTGCCGTCGCTACTGCGCTCGACGCTGTAGCTGGTCTCGTTGTAGGCATTGTCCGTCCAGCTAAGCTGGATCTGCGTGGTCGATAGGGCGGTGGCGACCAAATTGGAGGGCGCGGCCGGCGGGCTGACCAGCGTGGTGACGCTGATCGGGTTCGAGTAGCCCGAAGCCGTGGTGCCGTTGAAATCCCGTACCCGGTAGTAGTACGTCGTCCCGGAGGCCAGGCCGCTATCCGTGTAACTGGTGCTGTGGGCGCCCAGGGTAGTGACCTGGCTCCAGGTGGTGCCGTCGCTGCTGCGTTCGACACCATAGCTGGTTTCGTTAGTGGCGTTGTCCGTCCAACTGAGTTGGATCTGCGAGGGCGACAGGACGTTGGCCAGCAAATTGGAGGGCGCAGTTGGGGGACTAACCAGCGTGGTGGCCGAGGTCTGGTTTGAGTAGTCCGACGGCGTGGTTCCATTAAACGCCCGCACCCGGTAAGAGTACGTTGTCCCGGCGGACAGGCCAGTATCCGTGTAGCTGCTGTTGTTGGCCCCCAGGCTCGCGATTGGGCTCCAGGTGGTGCCGTCGCTGCTGCGTTCGACGCTGCAACTCGTCGCGTTGGTGGCGTTGTCGGTCCAGCTGAGTTGGATCTGCGAGATCGACAAAGCGTTGGCCAGCAGATTGGAAGGCGCGGCCGGTGAGCTGACCAGCGTGGTGGCGCTGATCTGGTTCGAGTAGCCCGAGGCCGTGGTGCCGTTGAAATCTCGCACCCGGTAAGAATACCTTGTCCCAGCGGCCAAGCCGGTATCCGTGTAACTGGTGCTGTGGGCGCCCAGGGTAGTGATCTGAGTCCAGGTGGTGCCGTCGCTGCTGCGTTCGACACTGTAGCTGGTTTCGGTGGTGGCGTTATCGGTCCAGCCGAGTCGAATCTGCGTCGCCGATAGGGCCGTGGCCACCAGATTGGAGGGCACGTCCGGTGGGCTAACCAGGGTGGTGGCGCTGATCGCGTTCGAGTAGTCCGACGGCGTAGTCCCATTAAACGCGCGCACCCGGTAAGCATACGTTGTCCCGGCGGCCAGGCCGCTATCCGTGTAGCTGGTGCTGTTGGCGCCTAGGCTCGCAATTGGGCTCCAGGTGGTGCCGTCGCTGCTGCGTTCGACGCTGTAGCTGGTTGCGTTGGTGGCGTTATCGGTCCAGGTGAGCTGGATTTGCGAGGTCGACAGGACGTTGGCCAGCAGATTAGAGGGCGCCGCCGGTGGGCTGACCAGCGTGGTCGCGCTGATCGCATTCGAGTACGCCGAAGCCGTGGTGCCGTTGAAATCCCGTACCCGGTAGTAGTACGTTGTCCCGGCGGCCAGGCCGCTATCCGTGTAACTGGTGCTGTGGGCGCCCAGGGTAGTGACCTGGCTCCAGGTCGT
>JBGQLF010000291.1:0-9223 GCA_041499985.1 Gemmataceae bacterium | reverse complement strand
GGTATCGTCGGGCCACTCGGGACGCATGGCAACCTCCTTGCTGGGATGAATGTTTTCCTCATCCTATGCTGCCAACGCCCCTTAGGGCAGTCTTTCTAGCCTTCATTCGTTCCGTTGTTCTTTTTCCTGCGCGACCGCGGGGGACGCCACCGCGGCCGCCGCCGCGGCCGTGGCCAGCATCGAGTCTTCCAGAAACTGTCGACGAGTAATCATGGTGCTCTCCTGGTTAGCAACCGCTCCTGTTCAGAAACTGCCGGCTGGTGCGGTTGGGAACGACCGGCAGCTCGCACCGGCGAAATCCTCCACGGACTCCTGACTCGGGGCGGTATCCCGATCCGGAACCTGGCCCGTGGTACCGTTGCCAGCGGGCGCTGCCGCGAAAGAACTCATCATGAGCGCTACCGTGCGGGCAGTCGGCTTGGGGCATGGACTCAGGGATGCGATCCGGCGGACCCAGCAAGAGCGGGCGGCCCACCGCCTGCTTGCCAGGATCGATCTCTCCCGGAACGTGCTGGCGGAGCCGGCGGGTTTGGCTGGTCGTTAGCGACCACGCTTTTTGAGCTCAAAAGTAACTAGACCCTGTTCGGCAGTTGCCGTGAATGTGAGCCCGGAGGTGTCAAAACTCTGCAAACGCGGGTCCAGCTGGGCCCCCTTACGCGCTGCAATCGCTGGCGGCACCACCCGCACCCGATAGGTCCCCGGCGGGAGCGCGTCCAGCAGCTTGAACGTCCCGTCCCCGGTCAGGGCCGCCGTGGCAGCGACCGTGCCATCCTTTTCGAACTCCACCGAGCCACCCTCCAGTTCGGTGATCATGGGGCCCTTTTCCCACTTGACGACACCCTCGACCGGGAGGGCCTTGGCCTTGTAGTCGGACGCTCCACACCCCAGGAGCCAGCACCCCGTAAGGGCCGTGAGAAGACTCCAGCCGAGCCGATACCCACGCCCAGCAGCACGCGTTGTGATCATATGCCAAGAATCTCCGGGAAACCGTTGCCATTTCCCTAAACGAGCAAGGGATAGGCATTCCTTCTGGCCTACCCCCGGCTCCGGGCGTAGGCCAAGGCTTGGTCTGGCACGACGAGGAGGAGACCGGGCTACCGGTTAATTGAGAGTGAACACCAGGCCGTCGTTGCGCACACAGAGCGGAATCAGGACGTTGTTGACATCGATGGTATAACTGATCGTCCGCACCGAACCATCGCACATCACCGCATTGAACCCGCCTGGATGAGCGGAACCCCACATGCTGTAATAGCCGCTGTAGTTATAGGTATTGGCCGGCCCCCATTGCCCATCTTGCTGCGGTTGATAGGGCACACCGACCTTCGGCGAAACCGGGGTATAAACCCCACCCACGATGTCGGAATCGATGCCCCTCCACCAACCCTGGTTATCGTTGCCATCGCCGCCGCTGTAGAGGGGCACACTGAGAGACTTTTCACCGTACAGCATCGTATTCGATGTGCCATCCGAAATGCTGCTGATGGTAACCGCAGGCGTGCCGCACGCGGTGCAGACGATGGCACCGTAGATCCCATTATTGCCACCCGACTGGGAGGGCGGGCGCCATGTCGGGTAGGTGGGCGGGACCGGAGGACCGCTCGAATCGTTCCCCCCGGCCCCGGCGTTGCCGACGTAATCGTTCAGGGCACCGTTGGGCAGCGGCCGCACCACCGGCGCCCGGCGGCTGGGGCAAAAATAGAGCTTGAGGGGCACCTGCCGGATCTGGTCATCGCCGTAGTTGTTGCTGGCGGTATTGGTCACGATATTGAACACACTGCCCTGCTCAACGTAAGCCAGGATTTGATACGCCCAGCTCCAAGCTTGATTCTTGCCCTGTTCGGGCGTTCCGCCCTTCACATTGTTGGTCCAGGAACGTCCGTCGCCGCATTGAGCAACCCCGTTGATCAGACCGGGTGTTGTCGCGTTAACCGCGGAGCCGTAGCAGTCGGTCCTCCCCGTGGTCGGGAAGTAGCCGTAGGTGTCGTGGAAATTGTGGGTGGCCAGACCCATCTGCTTGAGGTTGTTGACGCAGCTCATGCGGTTGGCCGCTTCCCGGACTTTCTGGACGGCCGGCAACAGTAAGCCGATCAGCACCGCAATGATGGCAATGACGACGAGCAGCTCGATGAGTGTGAAACCGGAGCGCCGAGACCGCGTGCGAAAAGTGCACATGACAGCACGCCTCCTGAGAAAGAGACCCCAGTCCAATCTTTCCCAGGCAAACCCTTCCTGGGAATCGATCGCGACTGCAACAGCCAGATGCTACCCCCATCGGAGGAGGACCACAACCATTTTCGCCCCCCGGGCGAGCCACTCGCCGCAGGTGGGGGAGTGCTGAGCGTCCGATAACCAGCTTCTATGTTTAACTCGGCGTGGCATCAAAACGGGGATCGCCGCGAGCACCCAACAACACGGGCCGGGGCACCATTGGTGCGGGCGGCCGGCCCTTACTCTGCGGAGGATCTTGTCCCTTTATCCCACGCCACCGCCCAAAAGCAAAGCCAAAACCCGCCTCGACACGCGAGAAAACACCCGCGCTGCTCTCGCCAGCCAACCCCTGCCTTGGTACCCTGCCAGGAGAAAGTAGCGTTTTCATGGCCGGCGAGCGTCATCTCGTCTTCCGGACTGCGGACGAGGCCTCCGTCCGCCGTGTCCTGCGGGAGCTGGGCCACGTCCTGCCACCGCCCAAGTGCATGGCGTGTCGTTGGACGGCATCGGCCGGCGAGGAGTCGGCAGAAACCAGCGGAGGCTCGATGAAATCCACAGACACCGAGCGGCTGCTTCCTCGCATCGACCGGAAACTGGCCCGCATCGCCAGGTCCTCGCCGGTGCCGCCGGCCTGGCACGGGGCCTGGTCGGGACTCGGCCCGCAATCGACCGGCGAGCAGCGGCTGCGAGTGTGCCAGGCCATCCGCGAAGCCAGCACGCTTTCCGAGGACGCAGGCTACTTCCTCGTCTGCTGGGCGGCGGAGAAGCTCGCGGACGACGAGGTGTCCCGGCTGTCGGACCCATTGCGGACGCTGAACGTCTTCGAGTGCGGCCGGGCCTTCGACCATGTCCTCGGCGACCTGCTGGAGGAGCACGGGGAGGCCCGCATGGCGGCCCTGCTCCGCACCAATCCCGACGAGCACGCCTGCCGCCGTGAGATAGGCCGGCAGTTCTTCTTCAAACCGGACGATGAGGGGAAGGACGACGCCAAGGGCTGGTTGGACGGACTGCTGCGGGCGGTCGCGGCCGGCGTGATGGCGTCCCGGCCGGTCGAGTCCCTGGCCTATCGCTATTGCCCGGATCAGTTCGTCCGGGAGCTTCACGTCCGCCCGCCTGCCGGGGTGGCCGGCCCCGCCGCACCGGGCTGGGCCATCGACATCGAGAGGCTGCGGGAGGCGTTCGACAAGATCGACGGCTGCGGCTGGTACGTGGTCTCCGCCGACCCGGGCGAGAGCGCCTACCTCTGGGTCGAGGGGAAGTACGACGGCCGCGAGGTCTTCCTACGGCTGCTGCCCGACGCCTCCGACGCGCTCGGGGAGGGGAAGGGCTGGGAGGTCTGGAAGAAGCCCTGAAGGCGGCGTGCGACCACGCCTCAATCCACCGCGTAGTCGGCGTCGGGATCGTACCCCTTCGCCACCAGCCACTTCGCCAGCTTTCGGATCACGGCCGGGGCCGCCTTCTCTGTCCCGCTGCCGCACAGCACCTTGTGCGGCATGAAGTAGTCCAGAAACATAGAGAACGCCCCCGCGATGTCCTCCGGGCCGTAGGTCCCGCAGTACGTCCCGCCGGCTTTGGTGACGGCGTCGTACTCGCCGTCGTGGCCGGGCCAGTAGCTCTCCATGTACCGCCTGAGCAAGTCGATGATCGTCTCGTACTTGCGGTAGGTGGCGGGACTCCAGTGGGCCTGCTGCTCCTCCTGGAACTCCTCCAGCACTTCGTCGATGGTCTTAGTCTGTTTCTTGTGCCTGGCCATGCCGACATCCTCGAAATCCAGCGACTTCAGGCCATTGTAGCCACATCGGTGGCCTGGCAGCAGGCACGATCTCCCACCTGGAACTGACGGAAAGGCGGGCCGACCGCCCTCGCTCCCCTCCTCGCGTTCCAGGCTTCAGGTCCTCGATGGGCATCGCCCAACTGACCTCTTGCCAGCCAAGCGACGAGGGGCTGACGGGCCACGATGCAGGAGGCTCTCCATCGGCACTCACCCCCGGCCCACCACCTTCGTGAACGGATGAACTCGAACGCCTCCAGCGTCATGACCTTCTCGACCTGCCCGTGGGCATAGTCCTTCCAGCGGAAACTCACCTGGCCGTCCTTCATCTTCACCAGCCGGTGGTTGGACATCACCACCCGGTGCGTGTAATCGCACATCATTCATCTTATCGGCCGCTGTGCAACTCACGCTGCCGCTTCGCACGACAACCGGAAGCATTGCAAAGTCAACGCAAGCCATCTCCCTTGGAAAATCGGCGTTGTTTTCATGCCCTGGCCAGGCTTTGCAACGAAACTCAAGCGTTTCCCAAAAAGGCGGCAGTTCGGAGGCCAAAACAGGGACCAAGTGGGAGTCTGTCCCAAAAAAGATGGGGAACAAATTACTGTACAAAACAGTTTCCTTGCAAAGCCCCTGGCCACGCACTCAAGAGCCGATGTTTGCGAAAAGAGCGATTATCGTGAACCAGCGTCTGACGGTCCCCAGGACGCACTCATCGGTGTTCGCAAGCAGAGGGGGATAGCCCTCTCGGACACCAGCTGGCGGCGCCGGAACGCACCAGCTGCCGCAGCTGCTACCAAAGGGCGTTCACCCGGAGACTGCTTGCTTGGTCCCGAGCATCGGGCGTCTTCCTGGACGCACCGATGCGACAGCTGGCGGTGGACATTGGACGCATCCCCGGTCGGCCTCGAGCGCGGGACAGACCGGTGCGGAGGGATTGGACGTCGAGCAACTGGCGGGCGAGGCGAATCTGCAACCCCGGGCGGGCGATAAGGTTACCGTCGGCGGCCAGGAACTGGTCTGGCAGGAACACCAGGCGAACGAGTCCTTTATTGCCTTTAATGGCTACGTGGGCAAGCGAATGGAATACAGTGTCGCCTACGCCGTGTGCTACCTCCTCAGCGAGTCGGAGAGGAACGATCTTCAATTCAAGATCGGCAGTGACGACCAGGCCAAGGTCTACTTCAATGGCCGCGAGGTGTACAGCTATCGCGCTACGGGTCCCCTGGTCGAGGACCGTGACACCGTCACGCCCATTACGTTGCACCGGGGAGCGAACGTGCTCGTCTTCAAGGTCGTGAATGAGACCGCGGCCTGGCAGGGGTGCATCCGCCTCCTGGATCACACCGGCCACTCGGTCCCGACCATCCGCGTGCGCCTCACCCGCGAACGGTGAAGCCGTTCCTGCCGTATCGACGTGCGTTTCATGGGGTATGCCGCGGCGGAAAGAGCGCTCGCTGTTCCTTTGCCGCCCAATCAAGGGTACTAACCCGATTGTTGTGAAAATGCACGCTAAGCGACGAGGAGGAGATTTGGCACTGGCCGGTCGTGGGTGACGATCTGCTGGGCCTTCTCGGCTACGGCCGTGAAAGTGACGAGAAGTCAAGCACCCCTGCTCAGCGCCCAACTACACTGCCGATGCCTGCTCCAAGCGGCAATCCAGCAGGAACCGATGAACTGCCTGGCGGTCGCGCTCATCAGGCAGCCGTCCTTTATCTCTCTTCACGGGTGGGGCCGCTCAGTGCCCGCAGAAACGCCACGAGGGCCTGTTTCTCCTCGGCCGTGAGCTGCAAGGGGCGCAGCTCGGCATCCAGATGGGGATTGCGGTTGCCACCGCGGCTGTAATACTCGACGACGTCCTCCAGCGTCGCCAGGCTGCCGTCGTGCACGTAGGGAGCGGTCCGGGCGACTTCGCGCAACGTCGGGGTCTTGAAGGCGCCGCGGTCAGCCTCCTTGCCTGTGACCGCGAAGCGGCCCGGGTCCAGGAGTCGCCCCTCGCGCCAGGCCACGCCGGTGTTGTGGAAGCGCTCATCGGTGAGGTTGGGGCCGACATGGCAGGCGGTGCAATGGGCCTTGCCGCGATAAAGCTCCAGTCCCTGGCGGGCTTCGGCGGAGAGTGCCGCGCGGTCGCCGTGGAGATAGCGGTCATAGGAGGAGTCGCCGGACAGGATGGTCCGCACGTGGCTGGCCAGGGCCCGGGCGAGGTCCTCGGCATTGACCTCGCGCCCGAAGGCCGTCGAAAAAAGCTTGGGGTAGTCCTCCGCCTCCTTCAGCCGTGCGACGGCATCCTCGAGCGTCATGTCCAGCTCCTTCGGGTCCTGAATGGGCTGGAGGACCTGTTTTTCCAAGCTGTTGGCCCGGCCGTCCCAGAAGAACGAAGCACCGTAGCCGCGGTTGATGAGGGTCGGTACGTTGCGGCTGCCCTTCCGGCCGAACACGCCCACGGCCACCGGCTGCCCGTCCGTGAAAGCCCGCTTCGGGTCGTGGCAGCTCGCGCAGGAGAGGCTGCGATCCCGCGAAAGCCGAGGCTCCGCGAAGAGCCGGCGCCCCAGGGCGACCTTGTCCGCGGTGAGCGGATTCTCCTCTGGAACAGGCATGTAGAGGTCGAGGCCAAGGGGAATCACCAGGCGCTGGGACCCGGACCAGGTCGGCGGTTCCGAGGCGAAGGCAGCAGCTCCCGACGCCAGCACGCCCGCTGCTACCCATAGCATGCTTCTCCAGCCAGGCATGGCAAACTCCTGTCCTGGGCTCATGGGGATGTGGAAAAGGGGCGATAGCGACGCTTGGCAGAAGCGTTGCGGTCCCGCACGCTTCTGCCAAGCATCGCCAAGAAAAGCAGCCTCAACTACCGGGGCGAACCCGAGTTAGCTTCTTTGGGTACCGCTGGGAGAAAATTCTCCATCACCCAGACTTCGGACCTCCGTTGACCGACTCCACCCGCAAAAGCGATCCGGCGGCCGTCAGGGTGAACGCGGAGCCTTTGCACTCGCTGCGTGGGCAGCAGATCAAGAAGTTTTTCGGACTCTCCGCCTTCCGCGGGGATTCGCCACAGCTCGGTCTTCGCGTCCTGGTTGTCAGCGCCCCTATGGCCCTTGAAGAAGAGCAGGTAGCGGTCATCCGGCGTCCACGCGAGCATCCCCCCCCAGGACCAATGGCGGTCAGCATGGTTTCCGGCTCTTTCAGCCTGACAAGCTCACGGGGGTCTCCGCCCGCGGTCGGCAGGACGTACAGGCTCGTGCTCGTGGAGTGCGTTGCCGTATCTGCGACGACAAATGCCAGGTGCCGTCCATCCGCGGACAGGTCCAGGTCCGTCAGTTCAGTTGGCGCCCCCAGCGGAGTGGGTGCACGGTAGAGCTCCCTGTCCACTCCCGTTTCGAGCTCGCGTACGTGGATGGAGGAACGCTTCTCCTGGTCGCGGGGTCGATAGTAGATTGCCTTGCCGTCGGGAGACAACCGGCCATTAAACACAACCCCGAGCAGCAATGGGGCGACATCGCCCGTCTGCGTATCGATCTTGTACAGACCCTGCTGACCCTTCTGGCTGGCACCGCCGACGAGAATCGAGCGTCCATCCGGCGACCAGTGCTGAGAGGCGAAGTAGCGAAGCTTGAGTTCCATCGGGAATTCGCGCTCATTACCTGTTTCGAGGGAAAGGATACGGAGGACCGTGCCTCTACCCGGATGGGTAGACTGGAAGGAGAGGTACCGGCCGTCGCGTGACCACGCTGGCCCCCCATTGTTGCTCGCGAACCGGTCCGTGATGGACTTTGGCGGTGCCGACACCTTGCCTGTCTGCGGGTCCAGCTCGGCAAGGAAGACATTCTGGTTCTGGCCGCCAGACATGCCGTAGTAGAAGGACCCATTGCGGGTAAAGCCGAGCGGCCGGAAACCATGTCCCAGGTCGAGTCTCACCAAATCGGGAGATCCTGCCGGTTTGCCGTCGGCCACCGGAATGGCCCAGGCATCGACACTCCCTCTGCGGTCGCTGGCAAACAGGACGCGCTTCCCATCCGGCGCCCAACCCAGCACGAAATCGTCGGCCGGGTGTTCCACCAGGCAGATTTCGCGACTGCCATCCGTGGCCAGCAGAAAGATGTCGCGCTTCGGCGAGCCTTCTTTGGGCGGAAAATCGTAGACAAGGTAGCGCCCATCCGGCGAAAAGCACATCTTCTGCGGGTAGCGCCAGTCAAGCGACTTCAGAATGCGGACGGAACCATCCGCGACCGAGACCAGCACAATCTGGTTGGTTCGGTCTTTCCTCCTGAGGAGTGCCAGGATCTGTTTGCCATCCGGGGACCAATCGGAAGGCAGTACATAGGTCACTTCCTCATTGGCGTACAGTACGCGCGGCTCGGAACCGTCGAGCCGAATCGTGCGCAGGTCTTTCTTCTGTTCCTTTTTGTTCCAGATATAAGCGATTTGCTGACCGTCCGGCGACCAGATGGATTCATAGGCGTACTCCGGGGAGTCTTTCAAGTTGTTGGTCAGGCGACGGTTCTTCCCGGTGGCCAGCTCGCGAATCGCCAGGTCGCCGGTGTCCCAGTCCACGTAGGACAAGTATTTGCCGTCGGGGGACGGGGCACCGCTATCATCCTTGGCGTTTTCCCAGACGCGGCGGACCACCGTCTCCACCCCCTTTGCAGCGCCAGCGGCTCGCTCCAGGGCCGCCAGCCGCTCGCGGGCCTGCGGCACCACGTCGCTCTGATCCGCAAACTCGCGGAGGAGGCGTTCGTAGGCTTTCTGCGCCTCGGCCTTGCCCAGCTTTTCGTGGCAGAGGCCCAGATACAGCAGCGCACGGGCCGCCACGGCGCGCTCCGAACCCTTGGCCAGCTCCTCGAACGCTTTGATCGCGGCCGGGTAATCCCCCTTGGTCTCCATCAAGTGAATCGCTTCCTGAAGCCGTCGTTCCTGGGCGCGGTCCGCCGCCGGCACGAGGGCTGCACCCAAACCCAGCGCCAACACCAGGGACAGGAATCTTGTGGTTCGCATGGCGCACGTCTCCTTTCTCACGGTAAGACTGTTGCTGCACCCGATCCACGGAACACGGAACCAACTACAGCCCACAAGCTAGCCCGGTCGAAAGGTGACAGTGTCAAAAGAATCTGCACTTTCCGTGATCTCTGGCTCTTTTTTGTCTACCTTAAAAATAGCTTGAATCAGCAAAGGCTCTCCGGCCAGGATACAAGGTGTTGCTAACCCTCGCCCTGCCACCCCAACCAGGAGAGCCAAGCATGATCTGCC
>JBGQLF010000290.1:0-9238 GCA_041499985.1 Gemmataceae bacterium | reverse complement strand
TGAGGGCATTTTGGGTGCTGGTGTCGCTGGGCTTCTCCACGAGCAGTCGGTCGCGGGCCTCTTCCACCTGGCGGGCCGCGTTGATCAAGCTCTGCCGTGCGATCTCGAAGTTCAGGCGCTCCGTTTCCAGTTGCCGGACATCACGCCGCACATCCTGTTGGATCTGGTCCTCCAGGGCCATGAAGGACCGGCGTACCTGCTGATAGTTTACCAAACTGGCACGGTAGAGGTTACGTTCTGCTACTCGATTTAACGGACTATCGAACTGGAAGCCGACACTGTAGCTGCTGGCCGAGGCGCGAAAGTCAACCGGATTGCCTCCCATGAGCGGGGTTGCAATGTTGGCGTTGAAGACCAGATTGAGGCCCGCTTTCAGGGCATTGGCGGTCACGGTGATCTGCCGCCAGGCATCGACCACCTGCGCCCGTTGATTCATCAGATCGAGCCGATTGGCCTCGGCATACGCAGTAGCTTCAGCCAGCTGGTAGGGAATGGGCCGTAGCTTGATCAGGTAGACGCGGATCTGCGTCTGGATGACGAAGAGATCGGCGAGCAAATTGCCTTCCTGTCGGCTCTGTTTTTGTAATCCTTCCCAGCCGTCGGTGCGCGTATCCTCGCGCAGAGCCAGGACGGCCTTCTCGATCCGTTTTTCCAGGGTTCCCAGGTCCTCCCGCAGTTGCGGCAGCTGTCGCGCCAGCTCTTCAAAGAGAGCACGCTGCCGGGCCGCACGGACTTTGTCCGAATCCGGCTCGACCAGTTGGGCCTTCAAGCGCTCCATTTCGCCGTCCACTCCGTCCAGCAGCTTGAGCGCCCGGCTATGGAGAGCCTGGAGCTGGGCGAAGCCTTCGCGCAGCTTGGCAAGCGGAGGAGCTTGGTCGAGCTCGCGGTACTCGGCGAGAAATTTGTCGACCTCGGCCTGGAGATCGGGGAGGGCCGGCTCAGTGAGCTGAAACGGCGCCAACAACGAATCATCAAGACGAACCGGGATGCTGGGCGGCAGGCCGAGCGTGATCTTGTACGAATCCAGAGTGTTGTCGAAGCTGGTTCGGGCTTGCAACAGGGCCAGCTGGCCTTGCTGGTAGCTCTGGAAGACCTGGTCGACATAGATGGGAGCGACGGCGCCAATGGCTTTCAAGGCTTCGTGCAAGCGCAGGTTCTGCTCCAGGCTTTGCAGGTTGGCTTCGAGGTTGCGGATGTTTTGTACTTGCAGCAACAAGGTCAGGTAGCCCGAGCCCTGGCCCTGCGTCGTGAGGTCGACATAGAATCCTTTGCGATAACGGGCGAAGGTGCGCACCTGGTACAGGACATTCCGCTCAGCCTGGGTCAGCGGTTCCAGGACGACCTGGCGAAAGGCCCCGCGCAGCAGGGGCTGCATAAAGTTGATCATGATGTTCGAGGTGACCGTGGTGTGGTCGGGCCCGGCAAACTCAAACACGAAGGCATTGGCAAACTCGACGAGCAGTTGGCCGCCCGTGCTGAACGCTCGGGTGAAGCCCAACTGCGACGCGGTGGTCAGGGTGTTGCTCTCGGTGTCACTGCTGCCGAAGTGGGTGAAGGTGGTGTTATTGGTGCCGAACCAGTGCAATTCAAAGGCGAAACGCTCCAACGTCAGCCGCAGGGCCGACAGGTACATATTCTCGAGCTGGAGCTGATAGTCGCGACTGTTCAGCAGACCCAGCTCGACCGCGCGATCAGGTGTCAGAACCAAGTCGCCGTTGTCCGCCAGTTGGAGGGCGTCGCGCCAGTGCGGGTCCTCGATCCAGGGCGCATCGCCGTCCTTGTGCCACTTGCGATACCCCCTCATGCCGTCGACGCAGTGCATGTAGCAGTGGGCGGCCGGGTCGTCCGGCGGCAGCGGCGGATGGTCGGGATTAAAGGGATCAAACAAGCGTGAATCGGGCGGCACATCGATCGCGATGCGCGGCAAGGTCCAGCGCGGATTGTCGGTGCGTTCCCGAATGGCGTGGTACGTTTCGCGGTCCGCTTCGCGCCGGTAATGGGCACGCGTGCAGCCGCTCAGCAAGATAGCCAGAACGATCGCGCTCGCGGTGCGCATGAACCTCCCGCCGGGGCTTCCCCCGCCACGACCGAACTGAGTAAGACCTGGTCAAAATGGGCCGCGAGGCTAGCCGCGAGCGACTCTGGCGTCAAGGTCAGTGCGGAATCGGCATCGCCCAGCTTGCCTCGCCAAGTTCCTGGTGTAAACTTGCGAGGATTGCCGATCTTACCGCGTTTACTCGTTAGGACTAAACTTCAAACAAACTTCATACCGGGATGATGCAGAAAGACCTACATGGATGGTAATTTGATTCATTTCGATCCCCAGAACACCAGTCCCCAGACTCTCTTGACCTTGCTGACGCGAACCGAGCCGTACCGAACGGAACCCACAGCCCTGGCTCTGCCTTGCGAACTGGCATTGGAAGAGCAACCGGTTGCGGCGCTCCAGACAGCGCTGGTGAGCAGTGTGGGGCGCACACATTGCACACATTGCACGGCGGGTTAGTTTTTCCTCGATTCCAGCCTCTCCAGATGGTAAATTCAACCGTATTTCCGATGCAGGCCTACGTCCTTGTTCCGGCAGATACCAAGCCCCGCGCCGATACCGCTGGGCCTGGTAGCACGAGAGACGCTCATGAATGAGCCCTTGGAAATCGGCGTCTACGAGCAACAACAGCGATGAACCGGTGGATCTCTATGAAGTGGTGGCCGCGGGCCAGGCGAACTGGGATGACTCCCAACAAGTGTACGAAGCCGCTCTGCAAGCTTTTGAATCCGGAGAGTTTGCTGTGGCCGCACGGACGATCAGCAGCTTGATCGAGCGCCATGGCCGGAATGACCCAGGGCTGCGGCTGCTCTCCGGGGCCGCCAACTTCTTGGTCGAACAACCTGTCGATTTCGATCCGGTTTGGGAACTGCTGGGGAAATAACGGAGCTTCAGAGGGAAAGAGCCATGGCCACGGCCAACGCCAATCGCAACCTCCTTTTGGGTATCCTGGCACTTCAGAATAACTTCATCGATCAGAAGGCCTTGCTCGCCGCCCTGAATGCCTGGGTCCTGGAGAAAGATCGACCGATGGGACAAATCCTTCGGGCGCTCGGAGTGCTGGATCGGGAGACAGAAGCGTTGCTGGAGGCCTTGGTCCAACGCCACCTGCATCTGCACGGCAATGATCCAGAACAAAGCTTGGCTGCGGTCAGTACGCTCGGATCGGTCCGGGAGAAGCTCCAGCAGATCGCCGACCCCGACTTGCATGCCAGTTTGGCTCATGTCTCCACGGCAGGGGGACCGGAGGACGATTCCTACGGGACCCAGGCCCCTTCGAGCGGCACGCCAACTTCTTCGGGGCCGCGTTTCCGCATCCTGCGACCGCATGCCAAGGGCGGCCTCGGTCAAATCTCCGTCGCCGAGGACCAAGAGTTGCATCGCGAGGTCGCGCTCAAAGAAATCCAGGACCGGCACGCGGATAACCCAGAGAGCCGGTCACGCTTCGTGCTCGAGGCAGAGATCACCGGCGGACTGGAGCATCCGGGTATCGTGCCCGTCTACGGGCTGGGCCAGTATGCGGATGGCCGGCCGTTCTACGCCATGCGCTTCATTCGCGGCGACAGCTTGAACGAGGCGATTCAGCGCTTCCATCGAGCTGAGGTTCCGGGACGCGACCCGAGTGAGCGCTCCCTGACGTTACGGCATCTGCTGGGCCGATTCGTCGATGTCTGCAACGCCGTGGCCTATGCCCATAGCCGCGGCGTACTGCATCGCGATTTGAAGCCGGGCAACATCATGTTGGGCAAGTATGGCGAAACCCTGGTCGTCGATTGGGGCCTGGCCAAGTCAGTGGACCGGCCGGCATCCACGCGGATCACGGACGAAGCGCCGTTGCGACCCAGTTCCGGCAGTGGGGTGGCCGCCACGCTCACGGGGTCGGCCATCGGCACACCGGCCTTCATGAGCCCAGAGCAGGCGCTGGGCCGTTGGGACCTGGTGGGTCCAGCCAGCGATATCTACAGTTTGGGCGCGACGTTGTATTCCTTGCTAACCGGTCGGGCACCCTTCGAGGATCGCGAGGTCGGGATTGTTTTGCAGCAAGTCCAAAAAGGCGACTATTTACCACCGCGGCAGGTCAAACCGGCAACTCCGGTGGCATTGGACGCGATCTGCCGGAAGGCGATGGCTCTCGAGCCGGGGGATCGTTATGCGACGGCATTGGCGCTGGCTGCCGATGTGGAACATTGGTTGGCCGACGAACCGGTATCGGCTTTGCGGGAGCCGCTCGTCACCCGGCTGGCGCGCTGGGGACGCCGCCACAAGCCGGCCGTCGCCGGGGCCGCCGCACTCCTGCTCACGGCGGTGGTGGCCCTGGCGGTTAGTAACGTGTTGGTTGCGCGAGAGCAGGCCCGGACCGATGAGGCGCGCCTGCGGGCGGAGGAACACTTCGCGGATGCCCGCGAAGCTGTGGATCTGATGCTGACCCGGGTCGGGCAGGAACGACTAGCCAATGAGCCGCGCATGGAAAAAGTACGCCGGGATTTGCTGGAGAACGCCCTGCAATTCTATCAGCGCTTCCTGGACGAGAAAAGTCGGGATCCCGATGTGCGCTTCGAGACAGTGCGGGCCTTCCAGCGCGTGGGGGACATCCAGGAAATGCTGGGCGACCATGCCAAGGCGGAAAAGGCTCATTGCTCCGCGGTGGCATTCCTGGAGGAGTTGATCGCCGAGAAACCTCGAGAACCGAAGTATCGCAAGGCCCTGGCCTCCAACCAGAATGAACTCGCCGTGGTGTTGCACGCCGCCGGCCGCCGTGCGGACGCGGAGAAGGCCTACCAGTACACCGTGACCATCCGGACCAAGCTGGTGGAGGACTTTCCCGACGAGCCGGACTACCGGTTCGATCTGGGCGCAAGCTACAACGACCGGGCAATCTTCTTGCAGACTAATAACCAACTTCCCCAAGCGGAACAGGCCTACAAACAGGCCGTGGAGCTCCTGGTCCGGCTGACCGACAAGCATGCTGCTCAGCTGGATTACCAAGTGGTGCTGGCGCGCACGTACACGAACTTCGGCGGACTCCTGACGCAGCAGGGCCGGCATCCGGAGGCCAGGGAGTCCTACCAGCGGGCATTGCAGATCCAGCAACATCTGGTGAGCCGACAACAAGAAGTGGTCACACACCAGAAGGAGCTCGGGCGAACGGATCTGAATCTGGGCTTGCTGGAGCACGTCCAAGGTCACCGCGATGAGGCCGAGAAGTCCTACCGCAAGGCGGTGGACGTGTTTACGGACCTGGCCGAGAAATTCTCCAATAATCCGGATTATCGCTCGTTGCTTGCCGAGAGCTACAAGAACCTCGGCTTACTGCTGGCCAGCGACCCCCGCAAGGCGGAGCCGGCCTGGCGCCAGGCGATGGCGCTTTACGGCAAGCTGGCGGGAGACTTCAATCATGAGGCGAACTATCGGCGGCAGCAGGCGATAAGCCTCAACGAGTTAGCCATTGTCCTGGCCGCCACAGGGCGGACGCCGGAAGCGGAGCAGTCTTGGGTTGCGGCGCGGGATATCCAGGAGCAGCTGATCGCCCCATACTCCGCCGACAGCGGCTACTGGCCGGAACTGATCAACACCTACGTCAACCTGACCGAGTTATACCAAGCTCTGGACCGTTCCCGGGATGTGGAGATGAACTACCACCGTTTCGTCAACATCTTAGAGCGGCGCATCGATGCCTTCCCCAAGGTGCCCGATTACAAGCACGAAATGGGGGTCGCCCTGAACGACTTCGGAACGTTTTTGCTCCGCCGCGATAAGCTCGTGGAGGCCAGCCGTTATCTGCACGAGGCGATCCGCTACCAACGGGCTGCCGTCAAAGGCAATTCCCAGAAGGCCTCCTTCCGCCTGGCTCTGTGCGGGCATTATCTCAGCCTGGGCGATGCCCGGGTGCAGCTGGAAGATCATGCGGGCACCGCTCAAGCGATTGCCGACCTGCTCGAAGTTGCCCCGGCCACTTGGCCGGACTACCCGCGTGCCGCCGGTCTTCAAGCCCGGTGTATCCGCTTGGCCCAGCAGGACAAGAAGGTGGCGGACACGAGGCGGCCGGAGTTGGTGCAGCGCTATGGCGACCAGGTCGTGGTCTTGCTTCAGCGCGCGCTGGCGCAGGGATACACGGACAGCAATTATCTGAAGAAAACCGCTGATTTTGAGCCGCTCCGTTCACGAGAGGACTTCAAGAAACTGCTGTCTGAGCTGGATACCCGGATACCGAGCGAACGCAAGTGAAATGGGAAGCGAAGGAAGCTAACGATCATTGAGGGATTTCAAGGGCCTTCCTCCCTTGCCTGAGATGCCGCAGCCGCTCGCCGCGCTGGATGTACGACCCCGGGCTGAGCGCGGGGGACCAACCCGTACAGTGCCAGGACAAGGGCAACCGATTCATCCCGGCTGTGGCGGCATTCCTCCGGGACGCGGGCCTGAGCGTCTACGGCCATCTCAGCAGGAATCCAGGAGTCGCACACGACAGACGCCATTTCGCCGGTCACGGTCGGCCGGTACTCGCCAGGCAGGACATCCGCGAAAAGGGTCTCCGCAATGGTGTGGCGCGACTTCCCGTCCAGATCCGGGGCCGCCGGCTCTGCACCCGGAGCCGCTGGCGGATGGGGAGAAGCGGCAGGCACGATGGCTGCCGGCCCCTTTTCCAGCCAGAGGTACAACACCTCATCGCCACCCATCAGCCACAGCCAGTATACCTTGTCGCCCAATAGGGTACGCCAGAACGTCGCCTCGTCCATGGGCTGGTTTGGGTTCTCCGAGGTGCCACTACTCTGGCCACTTGCTCTCCCCTCGGCCGTGGCGGGAGCTCCGGTCCCTGTGGTCCTGGGGACCGTGCTGGCGGCTGGGAACTGACCTGCTTGGCTGGCACCGATTTGGCCAACCTGGGAGGGCGCCAGAGCCAACGAAAGCTGGGCGCTGCTGCGGAACATGGCCGGGCGGCCTGGATCCTGACTCCGAGTATCCATTCCGCCCGGAGGGGTGTTCCTGGGATCCATGACCATGACCACCGGCGGTGTGATCGTCACCACCGTGGGAGGAGTCTCGACGGGAACGCTCACGGTAAAGACCGTGCCCACCAACCCCGTGATGCGCGGCTGGCTCGTGCCATCGAGGACGACGACGAACCGTCCATCCGCGGTGCGAACGGGATCGGTGTTCCCGCTGCCGCGAACCGGTTCAAAAGCGGTCCCGGCCCAGTACAGGAGCTGCAAGCCGTTCGCAGGTGCGGCAAACGTCACCGCCACGCGGTCGCTCGAATCCGAGCCAAGCACCTTGATATCGAAGAAGCTGGCGCCTCGAAGGTCGATCGGCCCGACACGGGTGGCCAGGCCAGGTTTGGCGGAGTACTTCGCGACGGTGATCGAAGTCGGATCGCTTCCCGGTGTGTTGTTGCTGAGCGTGGCCGTCAGATCGGTCGTTGAGGTGGTGATGGCCGGGTCGGTTGGGCCGACACTCCGGCTGGCGGAGGCCGCCAGTAGCGGTACCAGATGAACTGTCGCCGTGCTCGTGTTCCCTTCTGTATCCGCGATCGTGTACGTAAACGTGTCGCTCCCATCGGAGGAGATACTGGTGGGGCTATACGTCACGGTATCGTCGGCGGGGTCGAGGAGCACCTGCCCATGTCCCGCCGGGGAGACTCGGACTATGGCGAACGGGGTGCCATCGAAGCTAATGTCGTTGTCGAGCATATGCAGCGTGATTGGCTGATTGGGCCGGAAGGGAACGAAATCGTCGACCGCCAAGGGCGGCTGATGGGCCCCCGGGGCCGCGGTGCCGAGCGGCAGACGGCGGAAGACCAGGTTGCGGAGGAACACGGCCGAATCGATCTGGCTGTCGCCCACGTCGAAGATGGACAGGTCCAGGTGATGCAACCCCGGCGTGATCGGTGTGCCGGCCTGAAGCAGCGGCGTGCCGCCGTTATAGAAATTCCCCGTCAGCGTCTCGACGCGCCGGTCATCAAAGAAGTGGCTGGCGGCACTCACCGGGCGGTGCTGGGGGTCCTGAGCATCGAAGGCGAAGTTATTGGGGGCGGTGATAGCATTGGTCACCGGATCCACGGACCAGGTCGTCCGATCGAGCTCGGCAAGAAAGGCGTCATTGAAGCCGAGGTTGCGAAAGACCGGATACTCATTGCTGTCGAAGTGGAAGTCAAAGCTCAGGTAATTGGCGTCGGCCGGGATTTGCAAGGTGAGATCGAGGATCGACACGTCGAAGGCGCCGCGCAGACGGACGTGATTGTCCACGCCCGCGTTGCGGGTGTCGGTGGCCGTGCTCAGATCGCCATTCGTGAGGACGGCAAAGGCGCCGAGCTGACCAACCGCTGTGGGGGAGCTGAGGTCCAACCAAGTTTCCGCCACCACCCGATTCTGACCGCCGTCGATCACCGCTCCGAGGCGTGGGGGTTTGGCGATCACATGGACGGTAACCGTTCCCACGGTGCTGAGCTGACCGTCACCGACGGTATAGGTGAAGTGATCGGTACCGCTGAAGCCTGCCTCCGGTGTGTAGGTCAGGGTGTCGTCGGCGTTGGGCTGCACGCTGCCGGCGCCTCCCTGGGTGATCCGGGTGATCGATAAGGGCTTGTTGGCCGGACTTGTGTCACTCGCCAGCACCGGGATGACGACCGGCTCCCCTTGCGTGGTGCTGGCCAGGACCGGCGCCGTCAAGGGTGGGAAATCGGTGAGTACTTGACCGAAGAACCGGAGGCCAACAAATACAGACTTGCCGGAACTCTTTGCGGTGCTCGAGCCGGCTACCAGGATTCTCCCATCCTGTAGACCAACGGCGTTGGCAGAGTTATCCCCTTCATCAAAAATGTTCGTCACCTGGCCGCCGTTACCGAAGGTGGTATCCAAGCTGCCGTCAGCAAGGTAGCGCGCCAGGGCAAAGTCGCGGGTCTGGCCGTTGGAGGCTGAGCCAACCACCACGATCTTGCCATCTGGTTGAATGACCAGCGCGTTGGCCGTGTCGTTGCCGCCGTTGAAGTCCGTGATCACCGTGCCGTCCGGGGTGGGCACGTGTATACGGCCGACCTCGCGGTTGCGGAAACTGCTATCGAGGCTGCCATCGGCATCGTAGCGGGCCAACGCGAAGTCCAGGTTGCTGCCATTGCTGGCACTTCCCGCAACGACAATCTTGCCATCGGCCTGGAGGGCCACCCCCTGGGCCTCAGCATCCCCATGGCCGAAGTCCGTC